>CAZFOI010000178.1:0-4671 GCA_964520605.1 uncultured Bacteroidales bacterium | reverse complement strand
AATACTTACCCTGGTCACCAACGAAATTTCCTTAAAACTCATGTCTGCATAATGCCTCATTTTTAGAACTTCTTTCTGCTCATCAGGCAGAAACTCTATCAAATGCCTCACATCAGCATGGATCTGTCCGATGATCAGTTTGTCTTCGATGGTGTCTTCGAAAAGGTTCAAAGTTTCAAACAAGTCGTACTCATCCGAATTTTCGACACAGGGCATTCGTTTTGATTTGCGGAAGTGATCAATGATCAGGTTGTGAGCAATGCGCATTACCCATGGCAGGAACTTCCCCTCTTCATTGTAGGCACCGGAGCGCAGGGTGTTGATGACTTTAATGAAAGTGTCCTGGAATATGTCTTCAGCCAAATGACGGTCTTTGACAATTAACAGGATATAGGAAAAAACTTTCCTTTGGTGGCGGGTTACTAAATTCTCGAGAGATGAATGGTCGCCTGCAATGAACCGGCGCACATACTCTTGATCGCTGATCGAGCGGTCATACTTATTCATGGCCTAACTGATATTGGTTGTCAAGAGTAATGTTCTATTCTATAGCCGATCCTCCATATTAATGGTTAAACACAAGATTTTTTGCAGTCAGGAACAAAGATAAAGGTTTTTTTTAATTGCCACATCAGAGATCAAAAAAAATGCAGGTCGGGACAAATCATTCTTTGAATGTGTAAAGAAATCGTTTGATGCTCTTTTTTGGGGTTTTTTCAAATTCTTCAGGCACCAGTTTGATGCGGGCTACGTTCATAAATACCGGCATGGCATCATTGATTTCTTTTTTGTGCTGTTCGAGGATTTCCACTAGTTGGCCTTCGCCAATGCCCTCCTTGTCGATGGTTTCATAGTCAGGGTACACAAGTGCGGTTAAAAGGCCATTGTTTTCAACCACCAGGGTTTCCTGTACAAGGTATTTGTTGTTAAACATGGCCTCAATCTCCTCAGGATAAATATTCTGACCCGAAGAGCCCAAAATCATGCTTTTGCTTCTGCCCTTTATGTAGATGAACTGATCTTTATCAATAAGCCCGAGATCACCTGTGTGCAACCAGCCATCAGCATCTATTGCCATTTTTGTGGCTTCAGGATTTTTATAATAGCCAAGCATCACATTTTCCCCTCTAACCAGAATTTCTCCCACAATTTTGTATGGGTCAGGACTGTCAATACGTACTTCCATAGTGTCTACAATCCTTCCGGCCGATCCCATTCGGTTTTTATCCCAGTTTGCGTAACTGATAAGCGGGCCGCATTCAGTCATTCCATACCCAATGGAGAATGGAAACCCTATCGCCTTAAGAAATTCCTCCACCTCTTTGTTCAATGCTGCCCCCCCGATTACCACCTCATGAAAATTGCCTCCAAAAACCGATACCAGTTTGTCGTGAATTTTCTTGTGTATTACTTTATTCAGCAAAGGAGTTTTTAACAACACTTTCATCACGGGCTTGCTGATGGCCGGAATGATTTGTTTTTTATAAATTTTCTCAATAATAAGGGGCACTGCAAGTACAAGCCTGGGCCTGATTTTTTTGAATGCTTCCAGGATAATTTGCGGGGACGGGGTTTTTGTCAGAAAGGTGATGTGACACCCAAGAGTAAATGGCCAAAGAAACTCAAATGCACAGCCATAGGCATGGGCAAGAGGGAGGAATGAAACGATTTCATCTCCAGGGTTCAGGGGCATGTTGTTGTTTGCATAAACTACATTAGCTGTCAGGCTGTTGTGATGTATCATAACACCTTTGGTAAATCCTGTTGTTCCTGAAGTATATGAGATTACAGCCAGTTCACTGTTGGGGACCGGAGAAAAATCAATATCTTCCGGATTGATGCCTTCAGGATATTTTGCTAAAAAGGTATTTTGTGCCTGATCGAACAGGTCTGCTGCATCCGGGTTGCCGGCTCCTGAAAGAAGGGTAAAGGCCGAGAGGGAAATCACCCCTCTGATACCCGGCATTTTAGACTCATCGAGGTTCTCAAACAAATTGTCAGCAGAAAACAGAAAGACGGAATCGCTGTGATTCACAATATGCTGAATGTCATTTGGTTTAAAATCGGGCAAAACAGGCACAATAACAGCCCCATAGGTAATGGTGGCAAGGTATACCATCCCCCAGTTGGCTGAGTTCTTGCCTACAAGGGCTATCTTGTCCCCTGGTTTTATCCCAAACGCATCATAAAGCATATGGATGCGGACAATCCTTTCGCCCACTTCCCTGTATTTCCAGGACCCTCCCCGGTAATCTGTCATGGAAGTAATTTCCCAATTTTTCTGAATGCTTTGGCGGATAAATTCGCTAAGGTTCTCTTGCATCATGGTTTTTTGGAGTTTGTTTTCAAGGAAAAAAACTATCGTATAGTGTCTGGCAATATACAAAATAAAACGCAGCCAGATTGTGATTATTAATGGTAATTTTGCCCTTTACGGAATGCGACACATGAATGCTGGTTCTATAGATAATCTTGATCCGCGGTCTTTTTTAATAATTAAAGGAGCCCGGGTGCACAATCTGAAAAATGTTGATGTAGCCATTCAAAGGCGCAAACTGGTTGTTGTAACCGGTTTATCCGGCTCGGGTAAATCATCTCTGGCTTTCGACACCCTTTATGCTGAAGGCCAGCGACGTTATGTGGAAAGCCTCAGCGCATATGCCAGACAGTTTCTTGGCCGTATGCACAAACCGGAGGTTGACTATATAAAGGGGATATCACCTGCCATAGCCATTGAGCAGAAGGTAAATACACGAAACCCAAGATCTACGGTAGGTACATCAACGGAAATATATGATTTCCTTAAGCTGTTATTTGCAAGAATCGGGAAAACCTTTTCTCCCATCTCGGGAAGACTTGTGAAAAGGCATAATGTTTCTGATGTCGTGGACTATATTCTTGGCCTTCCTGACGGCACTTCGGTGATGGTGGCCGCTCCGATGCAAATCAGGGCCGACCGCAGCTATAAAGACCAATTAGGTTTGCTGTTGAGACAGGGGTTTACCCGCTTATATGCAGACGATCAGGTTTATCGGATCGATGCCATTCTGGAAAATGAAACCACACCCCAGGGATTTGAAAATCCCAGGGTGATAATTGACCGAATCACAGTACAACATGATGCTGCTGACCTTGCAGAACGACTGGCTGATTCGGTCCAGACCTCCCTATACGAAGGACATGACAGCTGTTGCGTGGGATACGCCATGAATGGAAGCATGGTTTGGGAAAGCTTCTCCTCCCGTTTCGAAATGGATGGAATGGTATTCGAAGACCCGTCAGAGAATTTATTCAGCTTCAACAATCCATATGGAGCATGTAAAGCATGTGAAGGATTTGGCAGTGTTATCGGAATAGATCCAGACCTGGTGATTCCCAATAAGGGTCTTTCTGTATTTGAAGATGCCGTGGCATGCTGGAAAGGCGAAAAAATGGGACAATGGAAGGATGAGCTGGTTAAGAATGCTTATAAATTTGATTTTCCCATTCACAAACCGTTTTATCAGCTTACTGATCAGGAAAAGGAACTGCTCTGGACCGGGAACAAATGGTTTCACGGGTTGCATGACTTTTTCAGAATGGTAGAGGAGAACACCTATAAAATTCAATATAGGGTGATGCTTTCCCGCTACCGGGGAAAAACCCCATGCCCGGATTGTCATGGCAGCCGCCTTAGAAAAGATGCCTCCTATGTTAAGATAGAGGGAAAATCTCTTACCGAATTGGTTTTGATGCCCCTTGAAAAACTGCATGCATTTTTTGAATCCCTTCAACTGGATGCAACCGATGCGGCAATTGCCGGCAGGTTGCTGCTTGAGATCAGGAACCGCCTGGGCTTTTTAATTGATGTGGGTTTGGGTTATCTTACCCTGAATCGCTTGTCTTCCAGTCTGTCGGGTGGTGAGTCTCAGCGCATAAATCTGGCAACTTCCCTGGGGAGCAGCCTGGTTGGGTCTCTGTATATTCTGGACGAGCCAAGCATAGGATTGCATCCCCGCGACACGCAACGCTTGATTTCGGTGCTCAAGCGCTTGCGCGATCTGGGAAACACGGTAATTGTTGTGGAGCATGACGATGAGATAATGAGGGCCTCGGATCAGATCATTGATATTGGGCCCCTGGCAGGCAGTCTTGGCGGAGAAATCATTTTCAGTGGTGGATTTCAGGAATTGTTGCATTGCAAAGACAGCCTGACAGGAAAATATTTAAGCGGGAGCATGACCATAGGTGCTCCTGCATCAAGAAGAAAGTGGAAGGAATACATAGCCCTGAAAGGTGTAAGGCAGCACAATCTTAAGGGATTTGACGCAAACATTCCGCTAGGAGTCTTAACTGTTGTTACAGGCGTTAGCGGGAGCGGGAAAACCTCCCTGGTACGCAACATTCTTTTTCCTGCCCTTAAAAAGCATCATGGCGGTTATGGAGAGCGAACCGGCCAATTCGACGCCCTGGAGGGCGATATTGATTTCATAAGGGAGGTTGAGTACATTGACCAGAATCCAATTGGAAGATCAAGCCGTTCAAATCCTGTAACCTATATCAAGGCCTACGATGAAATACGAAATCTTTTCGCAGACCAGGCTTTGTCTAAAACCAGGGGATATGCTCCGGGATATTTTTCCTTTAATACAGATGGAGGGCGATGCCCGGAATGCGAAGGAGAAGGCCGGG
>CAZFOI010000177.1:0-4692 GCA_964520605.1 uncultured Bacteroidales bacterium | reverse complement strand
GGTAATCCATTTTTTACAACCGACTCTGCCGCAGCCCTCAGGGCTGCCGAAATCGGAGCCGAAGTAATCCTGAAAGGAACCCGGGTAGACGGGGTATACTCTGCCGATCCGGAAAAGGATCCGAAAGCGGTTCGCTACGACAGGCTCAGCTTTGATGAGGCATACAGCCGCAACCTGAAAATAATGGACCTGACTGCCTTTACGCTCTGCCGTGACAACAAAATCCCAATTATTGTGTTCGACATTCACCATCCCGGAATCCTGCACAGTATGCTGGTTAAAGGAGAGTCACACGGCACCCTGGTATATTAAATGCTGATTTGCATGTCCAAACTCATTCGTAACCATTACCGGGTATTGCTTATTTATTTTCTGCTGCTGTTCTTTGGATTTCTGATACTCCTGAACCAGGGAAAGGCAGACATCCACCTGTTTGTTAACCAGCTAAACCACCCCATTGCAGACACCTTCTTCAAATACATAACCCACCTGGGCGATGGATTGTTTTCTGTAGCGGTGATACTCGCTTTGTTGTTCTTCAGCAAACGATACAGCCTGATGCAGTTTATGGCCTTTATAAGCTCCGGCCTTCTGGTTCAGGTTCTGAAGAGGTTTGTTTTTAAAGGATCCCTCAGGCCGGTGGCCTTTTTTGAGGGCATTGCCGAATTGCATTTGGTGGAAGGCGTGAAAATAGCGAGGCTGCATGCCCTTCCTTCAGGACATACAGCCACGGCTTTTGCATTATTCTTTTGCCTTATATTTACTACCCGAAACCGGGTATTACAGGCTTTCTATTTGTTTCTCGCCCTGATTACAGGGTATTCAAGAATGTATCTTTCCCAACATTTTCTTCCCGATGTGTTGCTTGGTTCTCTAATCGGTGTTGCCTTAGCGCTCCTCTCGGTTTGGGCTGTTGGCAAAATTAATTCAGAGAACATTGATCTGCCCGTTTATAAGAGCAGGCGATCTGTTGGCCCCCGGGTTTAATTACGAGAGGGACAAGCGACGGAAAGCAACCACGGTAAGATCCTTGTCTGTTTCCTTAAGAATCTGTCCAACGGTTTTCTTGCTGTCAATAATTGAATCCTGGTTCAGCAGGGTGCTTTCTTTGTAAAACTTGTTCAGTTTTCCAAGGGCAATCTTATCCAGCAGTTCTTCTGCTTTGCCTTCCTGGCGCGCTACTTCACGACCAATCTCAAGCTCTTTCTCAACGATCTCAGGTGCTACATCAGCCTGGTCAATAGCAACGGGAGCCATAGCGGCAATCTGCATTACCACATCTTTTCCTTTCTCTTCCAAACCATCAACCACCTTGTTAAAAGCAGCGATCGCTGAAAGGCGATTCCCCGGGTGGATATAGGCGAAAGCACGGGCACCGCTGATTACTTCATAAATAGAAAGATCAAGCTTTTCGCCTGTCTTGCCAATCATGTCGGTAATCTGTTCTTCAACCGTACGGCCACCCATATCAGCAGCTTTCAATGCATCCAGATCGGCGCAATCCTTTTCAACTGCCAGGTTCAGAATGGCATAGGCGAAATCAACAATTTCCTGATTCTTTGCCACAAAGTCAGTTTCGCAATTGAACATGATGGCATAGGCTTTGGTAGCATCCTGATTGGTTTTGCAAATAACCACTCCTTCATTTGCATCGCGTCCGGCGCGGCTGCTGGCCACTTTCTGGCCCTTTTTGCGAAGGATGTCAATGGCCTTTTCAAAATCACCCTCTGCCTCAACCAGGGCTTTTTTACAATCCATCATTCCGGCTCCTGTTTGCTGACGGAGCTTGTTAACTTCTGCTGCAGTAATGTTTGCCATATACTTATATGCTGTTTATTCGTTAATCTAGGGGTTATTTTCTTGGACGCTTGGCAGTGGTTTTCTTCGCTGCGGGTCCCTTTGGTGCTTTGGATTTTTCCTGTTCCTCCTCGTCTGCGGATTTTGCCTTCTTGGCCAGTTTTGCGCGGGCAATGGAGGCTTCCTCATCCTCCTCCTCACCATCAGCGGCAAAAGCCTTGTCCTGTCCATCCATTTCGTCCATATCCCTGTCTTCCTCTTCCTCCATGGCCTTGTCTTTCTCGAGTTTGCGCTCGGCAGCACCTTCCTGGATGGCTTCGATCATAGTCCTTACAATGACTTCAATTGATTTGGACGCATCGTCGTTGGCAGGAATTGGATAATCAACATCATTGGGGTTTGCATTGGTGTCTACAATGGCAAAGGTGGGGATGTTCAGTTTCTTGGCTTCAGAAACGGCGATGTGCTCCTTGCATATATCAACCACAAACAAAGCGGAGGGAAGGCGATTCAGATCAGCGATGGACCCAAGTTGTTTTTCCAGTTTTGCACGTTCACGCATTACCTGAAGACGCTCGCGCTTAGACATATTAGCAAAAGTGCCGTCGGTTTCCATTCTGTCAATGGTACTCATTTTCTTTACCGCCTTGCGTATGGTGGCAAAATTGGTAAGCATACCTCCGGGCCAGCGCTCGGTAACATAAGGCATGCCCACCTGCTGCACCAATTGCGCCACGGTGTCCTTGGCCTGCTTTTTTGTGGCAACAAACAAAACCTTTTTGCCTGACTTCGCAATCTGCTTCATGGCAGCTGCGGCTTCGTCAATCTTGGCAACGGTTTTGTTAAGGTCAATAATGTGGATGCCATTGCGCTCCATGAAAATATAGGGGGCCATATTGGGATTCCACTTTCTTTTCAGGTGTCCGAAATGTACACCGGCATCCAATAATTCGTTATATGTTGTTCTAGCCATATCGTTTTTAAAAAATGTGCGAAAAATGAATTAGCGTTTGCTGAACTGGAATCTCTTACGGGCTTTTTTCTGGCCGGGTTTCTTACGCTCAACCATGCGGGGATCCCTTCTCAGCAGGCCTTTTTCCTTCAGCTTGGGCCTGTATTCGGCACTGATTTCGACCAATGCCTTGGATACGGCCAGACGCAGTGCCTGAGCCTGTCCTGTAATACCGCCTCCGTCGAGATTAACCTTTACGTCGTATTTGCCTTCGTTGCCTGTAAGAAGAAATGGCTGGTTAACGATGTACTGCAAAATCCCTGTAGAAAAATATTCTTTGTAGTCGCGATTGTTAACGGTAATCTTACCGTTACCAGGCTTAAGGTATACCCTGGCAACTGCCGTTTTCCTTCTTCCTGAGGTGTTGATCACTTCCATGCTTATTTGATTGTGTTAAGGTTAATCTTCTGGGGCTGTTGGGCCTGGTGCGGGTGCTCCGGGCCGGCATAAACAAAGAGATTGCGGAACAGTGCATCGCCAAGCTTGTTCTTGGGAAGCATTCCCTTAATGGCTTTCTCTACCATGGCAGTAGGCTTCTTTGCCATCATCTCATGGGCAGAGGTAAACCTTTGTCCGCCAGGATGACCGGTATGACGAACATACTCTTTCTGGTCCCACTTTTGTCCTGTAAGGCGAATCTTGTCTGCATTGATCACGATCACATTATCTCCACAATCTACGTGAGGCGTAAAACTGGGTTTGTGTTTTCCGCGGAGCATGCGCGCCACATTTGTTGCGAGCCTTCCGAGGACTTCGTTCTCTGCATCAATAAGCACCCATTGTTTGTCTACGGTTTGCTTATTGGCAGAGATGGTTTTATAACTTAAAGTATCCATTTTCTTGGTTGATTTGCTGTATCTGTTTTTTTTAATACGCTCACTACCCCTTAATTAGGGGTGCAAAGCTATGACAAATTTTCGGTTCCAGCAAATTTATCAACAATAAATTGTTAATAAACAGCCAGATATGATCGGATTCAATAAACGGGCTAAATTTCAGGCTGCAAAGTTAATAAAAAAAGCTTTATTTTAAGCGCAAAATCACTGATTTACCGATCAAAAAAGCTTTTATCGCAGATGTCAGGATAAGTGGAAAGAATCCCGGGTGAAAGGTTTGGGGTAGAATGTTCCAAAAACCCATAAGCATCAATGAAATGATGGCGGCTATCATAAAATATACTTTTACCAGGATATGGGAGTGCCTTTTGATCATAAATGCCAATACCAGATGGCTGGGTAAAGCAAACAACATAACCATGTTGCGGTGTGTGGCCAGGTGGTCGGAAAAAAGCCAGAAGGACAATACAACCAGGCCAAGAAAACCCATCAGGGCGAAAAAAGCACGGTCAAATATCAAAGAAAATCTCTTGTTTCGAAATGAGGCCAGGGCAAGGGCAAATATGATCCACATGAGCATAATGGGTCCAAATCGGTTGGTTTTGGCCTTGACAATGGTGCTTTCCAAAACCTGGTGGGTTGAGGCAACCAAAGGGATGCCATTGGGCAAAACTGCCTGAGCAAATGCTATATACATTTCATCAGGTAAAAACATATAATGCCAGGGGGTGGCAATGCTGTCGGCAGGGGTGCCCAAAGCAAGGTCTGTTCCAAACCTGGCCCAGGGTAAGTGGCTTACGTAAGGCCTTATCATATCCCTGAAGCTTCTCCTGCCACCGGGATAAGGATCTGCACCCCACTCAGGGGAAAGCAGGTCATCTACCAGATCACGTATTCGGGTGGCACAGTTGTCATAAAAAAAATCGTATAAATAGGCCTCATTCCCGGGAGCCCTGTTCCATTGTAAAAAATCGTATATGGCATTGGCCTGATGCCAATCAAGATTCAGTACCTCATCGTAAACAGCCATCACTTCATCTCGGTATT
>CAZFOI010000176.1:0-4719 GCA_964520605.1 uncultured Bacteroidales bacterium | reverse complement strand
TCATCAGCCTTCAAAAACCAGATACTTTGCTTTTTCCTTTATGACCGGCAGGCATGAAAACAGATACGCTGCAGGAATGAACCTGACTTCAATGGGTATTCAGACATTTACATTTTATCATTCAAAAGATCACAGGCAGCTGGTTCAGTGGGGTTGGTCCAATCAGAATGCATTTACAAGTCGCGATCTTGAGTCGGTTCAGAATTTCAACAACAGGTCTGAATACCATACTTCTTTTGGGCCTGCAATAAAAATAGCCCATGAATTCAAAATAATAAACAGGGATTTCAATTTCCAGGTGATGCTGCACACCCAATTGCTTGGGTTTTTCCTGGCCTCATCCTATGTTTCCTCGCTTCCAAAAGGGTTCGAGGATCGGGATCAGGCATGGCTAAGTAATGTTTTCTCATCCATGGATTTGTTTTATCCAGGCAAAGCTACTGCCCTGGGGGCATGGCCTTCTCTGAGGTATACATTCGGCAGGGCAAATGAATTTGGAATAAGCTACAATTATGACTATCTGTTAATTAATGGATCACATCAAAGCCAGAAGAGCGGAGGCATCTGGCTGGTAGAATTGCATGTTGCTTTATGATTTACAAACAGTGTAGAAACCTGATTGCAGCATGGCTGATTGTTCAGTTGGCAGTCTCTTGCGAGAAATTAATGCTGGCACCGGATCCGTCCATTGATCCCATCATTGTATTTGAACACCTGCACACCGATTTGGCCAATCGCTATGCTTATTTTGAGGAAAAAGGCATCAATTGGGAAGAGACCGGGAACAGATACAGGGCAATGATAAACCCGGATCTGAGTCAGTATGAGTTGTTTTACCTGCTTTCGGATATGTTATTCGAGCTTCGGGACGGACATGTCAATATCAGAAGCAGCTTCGACAGAAGCCGTAACTGGAGCTGGTTTCAGGATTATCCGGCAAATTATGACCAAAACCTGATTGATTCTGCATACCTGCGTTCGGACTTTAAGATAACCGGCCCATTGTACAACCAGATCATTGATTCGGTATTATACATCAATTATCGCTCATTTACCGAAACAATAAGGGCTCCGCACCTCGATCATATTATGCTAAGGGCAAAGGGAATGAAAGGGGTCATCATTGACATCCGCAGCAATGGAGGAGGGAATCTGGGAAATGCCTACAGCCTGGCATCCTGTTTTTCTGATTCGGAATTATTATTTGCCCGGCAAAGAATAAAAAACGGACCAGGGCCTGATGATTTTTCGGCATGGCAGGACCTGAAGCTTACTCCAAGAAACGGACTCAGGTTTGGTGGTCCTGTAATTGTTCTCACCAACAGAAGATCCTATAGTGCAGCTACCTTCTTTACCCAAATGATGAAGACATTGCCAAATGCCATCATCATAGGAGACAACACAGGTGGCGGAGGGGGGATACCTGCTTTTGGTGAGTTGCCCAACGGCTGGCAATACCGATTCTCGGCAAGTCAGACAGTGAATCCGCAAGGACAACACATTGAGCCGGGAGTTGAAGCAGATCTGAAAATAGGACTGCACCCGGCTGATCAGTTAAAAGGAAAGGACACCATTATTGAAGCAGCTTTGTCTTTGCTGAAAAGTTCATAAAAACCAGAACCAAACCTGCCTTCTTATCAATCTAATGCAATTGCTTATTGTCTTCTGATGTTAATATCCCCATTTGTGGTCTTTATAACGAGGGTATTGGATATTTCAGACTTCTCAAGTCGTGCAGTGGTGGTTGTATGTGAATCCCTTCCTCTTGAAGCCGAATTTCTTTTCTTTTCAATGGTAAGCGGGATGTCACTCGAAATATTGTAAATGTTCCTGCCCATATCCGTTTCGGTAAGTTCTGCCAGGATATTGGTCGAGAACCCAGTGGGTACGCTCAGAAATACTTTTCCGTAGCCTGAGGATAACCTAAGGTTGCAAAGCTTGTTGGCTGCCTCCTCTGCCAGTGAAACGCTTATGTTTCCTGCACCGGTTGCGGCAGAAAAAATCCCGGCTACCTGTTCAGCCTTAATGCTTCCTCCTCCCGTTCTCACAGAAATCGCACCCACCGCCTGGTTTATGGAAACCGATCCTCCTCCGGTGCTGAAAGAGACCTGACCGTCAATACCTGAAGCACGCAGGCTGCCACCCCCGGTTGAAACCCTTCCGGATGCATGCACGTTGCTTAGTTCTATGCTGCCACCACCAAGAGTCAGATCCAAATTACCCCGGGTTCCGGATAAAACAAGACTACCTCCGCCAGAGCGTCCCTTAATATTGCCCTGAAGGTCATAGACAAATACACTTCCTCCTGCGGTAACAATGTCCAGATGAAAAGCTTCAGGCACCTTTACACGCAGCTTTAAGTTGGTAGAGTTTACCGGGTTTCTGCGGGTAAAAGTGGTTCGAACCTCCACCCCGTTTTTGCTGCGCTCAATCGAATAATCACACTCTCCACCTTCACAGGTCAGAATTTCCAAAACTACATCTACCGTATTTTCAGACCAGGTTTCCACATGCACACTACCACCTGTATTCAATCTTACAGTCAGCGTCTCACCACTGTTGGCCGGAAGTTGTTCATGAATAATCTCTTTTGCCTGACTGGCAAAACCGATAAAAACAATTATTAAAAAAGTAGCTACTTGTTTCATGGCAGTGATTGTTGAATTTGACTAATTAATTACCTGTTGAATCAGCAACCAACAATGTGCCACAAAACATATCAATCTAATATTGTGTGCTTTACAAACACATATCCATCAAAAAAAGTGTCCGATTACGCACACATAAAAAATAAAAACGGACATAATTTATTCTATTCCGGACTATGTGGCAAAGGGGTAGTCTGTATATCCTTTTTCGCCTCCATGGTAAAATGTATCGGGATCCGCTTCAGCAAATGGGATCCCCTTACGGAGTCTTTCAACAAGGTCAGGATTTGAAATATACGGACGCCCGAAAGCAATCATATCGGCCAGTCCTTCTTTAACAACCCTGGCAGCACTTTCATGTCCATAGCCCCCACAAGAGATCAGGGGGCCGTAAAACTTATCCCGGTAATATGCCAGTGTTTCACTTACTCCCTGAAGTCTTTCTTCCATGCTCAGGGGCTCACTCAAGTGCAAATAGGCCGGTTTGTAATGGTTTAATTCCTGAACTATGAAACCATATGTCTTCTTATGATCAGAATCCATCATCCCGCCTTTGTTGCGGTCAGGTGAAAGCCTTATACCCACCCTGCCCGGAGGTACTTCCTTAAGTACGGCATCAAGCACCTCAAAAAAGAATCTTGCCCGATTGCTTATGCTACCGCCATATCGGTCTGTCCTTCGGTTGGTTGCATCCATGATAAACTGATCGATCAGGTAAGCATGGGCTGCATGAATTTCCACTCCGTCGAAGCCGGCCTTCTGGGCATTGGCAGCGGCCTTTCTAAAATCGTCTGTCGTTCGTTGAATATCCGTCAGGCTCATTGCAGAGGAAGTCTCATATGGAAGGCGTCCGGATGGAGTAAGTACTTCCCCTTCAGGCTTTACTTCCGATGCAGACAAAGGCTGTTTGCCTCCGGGCTGCAGCAGTCGGTGTGAAAAAGGGCCTGTATGCCATAGTTGCAAAAAAATCCGGCCATTATGCTGGTGTATGGAACGGGTCACCTCCTTCCAGGCATCGGTTTGAATGTCAGTATAACATCCGGGAGTGGAAGTATAGCCATATGCCTGGGCAGAAACCTGGCTGCCTTCCGATACAATCAGGCCAGCGCCTGACCTTTGACTGTAATAAGTGGCCATGAGGGAAGTCGGGGCAAGATCAGGATTCCCGGCCCTTCTGCGCGTAAGGGGAGCCATCGCTATTCGGTTCTTAACCAACACATCGCCCAATTGAAATGGAGAAAATAAGGATTGTTCCATAATCTTTTTTTTATCTAACGCATGGGAGTGCCTATTGTTTTTGCATTAAAGGCTTTTGTAAATTTGAAGTCAGAAAACCCAACCGCAGCATGATCTGGATCAAACTGGGAATAATTTTGAGCGGCTTTGCCTATGCGGGTCTGCTGCCCTATTTGGTTAAAAAATCCATTCAGCATATCGGGATTGACCTTGGCAAGCAAACCCTGAGTTTTCTTAGCAATAAGGAAATATATGGGAAAAAATACCTTAAGGGTTATAAGCAATTGCTTTTCTTAACAGCCATCCTTCAATACACTTTTTTCTGGCTTTTGTCCAATCACTATCACCTTGGCGAACACGAGCTGCTCATGCAGTACATGGATTACAGTTTCGCATTCATCACTCTTTTGGCCTTTGTTCCCCACAACATACAACCCTATAGTCTGAGGCGGCTGGGCCCCAGCCTGCAACGCATCCTGCACAACTTACTGGCTGCAGTGGTTTTCCTGCTGATTCCGGCTTTGATCATCGTTTTCCAGGTGGCCATTCTTCCTGAATTCAGATTGTTGGGGATTTCAGGACTGGTTGTTGTCGGGGTGGTCATGGCCGTAACCTATGTCTCAGTAATTTTTAAAGGAGTGAATGGCCTTACCGAGTTGATGTTTATTAACGGCATCAGTATTTGGAGCATATATGTGACCATCATGACATTATTATTCTACTAAAGCCATGGATACAAGCCTTAAGATCAGACGCTTTTTTTTTTTTATTGCAGGATTATTCCTTTTGATAAGCTTTCCGTGCTGTGAAAAATACGGGATTGATGATTAACTCA
>CAZFOI010000175.1:0-4747 GCA_964520605.1 uncultured Bacteroidales bacterium | reverse complement strand
TAGTAAAAAACTGCTATTTTGGCCCGGAATGACAGTTGTCCGGATTAGCAAATATAGTGAATAATGCTTATTAAGAGACGTTTTAGACAAATAAATAGAGGAAAAACTACCGATAAAAATCAGCGTCAACCAATAATTATTCTAAAAGAAATATGCTGATTATCATTATATAAGATTCTTGTTTTAAATTAATCCAAAGAAGTATTGGATACAAATCGGTGCACCACCGACAATAGCTGTTGTTTTGTTTGTATATTTCGGTACTAAATATCTTTTAAATGACCAGGGCATGTCATTTTTTCAGAAATTTATTCAGTTTATAAAACCTCCGGTAAGATGGAGGTTTGCCGTAATCATTCTGACAGGTATTTTCACGGGGATACTCCTTCTGGTGGTACATATTTCCAAAGCCACATCGTATTTGTCAGACAAACCCGAAACATGCATCAACTGCCATGTGATGTATCCGCATTATGCATCCTGGTCCAAAAGCAGTCATGCCCAGGCAGCCACATGCGTTGACTGCCACATACCACAGGACAATTTTGTAAGAAAGTATTACGTAAAAGGAACCGATGGCATGGCCCACTCTACCTATTTTACCTTCCGTTGGGAACCCCAGGTAATACAGATGAAAAGCCGGGGCCAATCGGTTGTACAGGAAAATTGCATTCGCTGCCATCTGGATCTGGTAGACATGTCTTCGCTTGTAACCGTAACAGCTTCCAATGCACGCATGGGCGAGGGAAAGTTTTGTTGGGATTGCCACAGGGAAACGCCTCACGGAACGGTTAAAAGCCTTTCGGCCGCACCCCATGCCCTTGTGGAGCGCCTACCTTCTGTTTTGCCCGCCTGGGTGAACAACCTGCTCAGGCCCGAGAAGCTGAGGACACAGGATGTACCCCATGACAACGAGGATTAACGAATATAGCCCATCAGTCATTGAACTCATTTTATAATTCCCAAATGCCATGAAGAGTATACGTCAGCTTTCTGAAAACAAGCCCTGGATCAACTGGGTACTTTTCTTTGTAACAGTGGTCGTGGTGTTCATCATAGGATTGCTTGCAGCATCCATTGTTGAAAGACGCAGCGAAGCACAGCTGTATTTCCAGATGGTTAACCCAATTGCAGAATGGGAAGCCGACAATTCCAAATGGGGCGACAATTTCCCCAGGCAGTATGAATCATACATGAGAACCCGCGAAACAGGATTTGCCAGCAAATACGCCGGATCTGTAATGATAGATTACCTGGAAAAATATCCCGAACTTGTCGTTATGTGGGCCGGCTATGCCTTTTCCAGGGATTACAATCAGGGAAGGGGGCACTACTATTCTGTCAGCGATGTGCATAACACCCTGCGCACAGGAGTACCTCAGCCGGCCACCTGCTGGACCTGTAAAAGTCCTGATGTCCCAAGGCTGATGAATGAAATCGGTGTTGCGGAGTTTTATAGCAAAACCTGGGCAGAGACCGGTCATGAAATAAAAAATCACATCGGCTGTCTCGATTGCCACGACCCCAATACCATGAATCTCAGGATTACCAGACCAGCCCTGGTTGAGGCTTTTCAGAGACAGGGAATTGACATCAATTCGGCCACCCGAAACGATATGCGTTCACTTGTTTGTGCCCAGTGCCATGTGGAATATTATTTCAAGGCCCCCGGAAACTACCTTACCTTCCCCTGGGACAAAGGATTCTCGGCCGAGGAGATGGAAGCCTACCTTGATAATGTTGGGCATACCGACTGGGTACACAGCCTGAGTAAGGCCCCCATGTTAAAGGCACAGCATCCGGATTATGAGCTTTATATGACCGGGATTCATGCCCAAAGAGGGGTTAGTTGCGCAGATTGCCATATGCCCTATAAAAGGGAAGGAGGCATCAAGTTCACCTACCACCATCTGCAAAGCCCCCTGGCCGACGTATCAAGTTCCTGTCAGGTCTGCCACAGGCAAAGCGAAGAAGAGCTGATTGCCAATGTTGTTGACCGTCAGCAAAAGATATCCGAATTAAGAAGGATAGTAGAGAAAAACCTTGCCCGCCTCCATTTGGAAGCAAAAATGGCCTGGGATGCCGGAGCCAACGAAGCCGAGATGGAACCGGTACTTCAGCTTATACGCCATGCTCAGTGGCGCTGGGACTGGGTTGCGGCGGCCAACTCCATGGGCTTCCATAGCCCTGCAGAAGCGCTCAGGGTATTGGGCACCAGTATACAAAAGTCTCAGGAAGCCAGAATTATGCTTACCAGCGTATTTAACAGGGTTGGGGTACAATATCCGGTTCAGTTGCCCGATATAAGCACCAAAGAAAAGGCACAGGAAGTGATTGGCCTGGATATGAAAAGCATCAGGGCCGATAAGGATCAATGGAAAAAGGATGTCCTGCCTTCCTGGATCGGGGCACTGTAAGGCCTATTCCACATTTATTCCCGCGGCTGCCTCCTGAATATTGAATATGGAATCACCTACTTTTTCACAGGATGTAATGATCTTGTTAAAGTAAAATGCACTTTTTACGTGGGCGACCCCCTTCTCAATATCGTCAATTACCGATTCCCCTACCGTATCCCTAAATTCATTGATTTTTCGCTCGGTTTCTATTGCCTTTGGCAGGTTAATCCGGGCGTCAGTCTCATTGCGGGTTAATGACTCCAGCATCAGCTCAAAGGCGGTATTGGTGAGTTTGAACATCTCAAACAGCTCACTTCTCTGAGCAGGAGTAAAGTAAACCTTCTCGCTTTTCTTGTCAGACAATAGAGTAGCCATTTTAAAACAAACATCGCCTATCTTTTCAGCTTCGCTGCAAATCAGTCGCATCCGTCTGAGTTCCTCGGCAGAATGCTGGCTCAGTTGGTTACGGCTGATCTTTATCAGAAAGGTGGTAATTTCTACCTCTACCCTGTCGGTTATCTCCTCATATTTGCTCACCCGCTCCACAATATTCTGAAACTCTTTGCGATCCGTTTCAATAATCAGAGCAGGTACAAAGTTGAACATACGGTGGGACAATTCGCAAAAGCGGTATACTTCTTTCTTGGCCTGGAAAACGGACAATTCGGCTGCGTGCAGAAACCCACTGCTGAAATATTCCAGCTGGGGTCTTTCGAATTTCTTGCCTTTTGAGGGAACAATGAACTCTACAAGCCTTACCAGATACTTAATAAATCCTATCAAAAATATGGTATTCAAAACATTGAAAACAGAATGGAATATTGACAGTCCGATGGGAACCATCAAGGCATTTTCGAAAGGAGACCCCAGATCGGCAGAGATCATAAAACGGTCTATCATCCCCAGGAAAAACCGAAACATGATCAGCATCCAGATTACCCCGATTATATTAAATATGGTATGTGCCAAGGCTGTACGCTTTGCATACACATTGCCCACCAAAGCGGCCAGGTTGGCGGTTATGGTGGTACCAATATTCTCACCGAGTACTATGGCAGCACCATGTTCAAACCCTATCCATCCATTATTGCACATTACCAGGGTCAGGGCCATGGTTGCGCTCGAAGATTGAAGGACAATGGTCAATAAGGTTCCCAGCCCAAGGAATAGAAAGGTGCTGTATGCGCCCCTCCCCGTCAGATTCTGAAGGGCTTCGAACATTTCCGGATTGCTCTGCAAATCAGGAACCGAATCCCTAAGGAACTGCAATCCCAAAAAAAGCAAGGCAAATCCCAGGAGGGTTTCACCTGTGGAGTGTGCCCTCTCCCTTGACATCATCAGCAGAGGGAAACTGATGCCAATCAGCGGAAGGGACAATGCAGCAATGTTCAGTTTGAAGCCCAGCAATGAAATAAGCCATGCTGTGGTGGTGGTCCCGATATTGGCGCCCATGATCACCCCTATTGACTGCACCAGATTAACCAGACCGGCGTTTACAAAGCTCACCAGCATCACGGTTGATGCTGAAGAAGATTGTACAAGTGTGGTTAACAGAAACCCGGTCAGTACCCCGACAAAGCGATTGGCGGTCATGGCTCCAAGAATGGAGCGCATTTTGTCTCCGGCCAATTTCTGGATACCCTCGCTCATGGTTTTCATTCCAAAAAGGAAAAGCCCCAATGATCCAAACAGGGTAAGAAACTGAAAGAAAGAAAATCCCATTGATATGTAAGATTATCGTGGAAAGCAAAAATAGTGAAAAGCTGACATCAGCAGCCGGCTTTTTTATTTCTTTTTTCAACAATGCATCAAAATGGCATACCATTTCATTTAACCTAAACTTAACAATGGCATCAACCAAATAATCGACAAGCAGGGTAAATTTGCATATACAAAAATTAAAGCATGGATAATATTTATCTGATTTTTGTAATCGCCCTGCTGATACTGGCAGTGACAAACCTTATGTTGGGCGTAGGCAACGATGCCGTGAATTTCCTTAATTCAGCCATTGGGTCCAAAGTGGCTCCTTTCTATTTTATCTTAAGTGTTGCGGCACTTGGTGTTTTGGTAGGCGCGACCTTTTCGAGTGGGATGATGGAAATTGCACGCAGCGGTATTTTCAGACCCGATCAGTTCTTTTTCTCGGAGATCATGATCATCTTCCTTGCCGTTATGATTACCGATATGATCCTGCTGGATGTTTTCAATACCTTTGGCATGCCTACCTCCACTACGGTTTCCATAGTCTTTGAAATACTCGGGGCGGCAGTGGCCATTTCATTGGTCAAGATTTTCAATTCTACCGACAATATCCAGGATATAGGTCAGTATATAAACTCCGGAAG
>CAZFOI010000174.1:0-4762 GCA_964520605.1 uncultured Bacteroidales bacterium | reverse complement strand
TACACACCAGGAATAGACTCCTCAATAAACACCATTCCCTTAACCATTTTATCATTCATTGCCCGGCAGGCATCGTCCAATAAACCTATGCTCTCCAAAAGGGCATGACCGATAACAGGGATATGGGGGTTAAGATCGAGTACACCCTGACCGCAAAGCGAAGCAATCAGCGCGTCATTGCTATAAACCCTGTGGGCTATGGCTATTACATATTCTGAAATCACCGGATTTACTTTACCCGGCATAATGCTGCTGCCAGCCTGAACTGCCGGAATCTGCAACTGTTTGTTTGCAAACAAATCGGATGACAGCAGACGAATATCTGAAGCCATTTTCTCTAGATTCACTGCATGGGCCTTTAAGATACCGTGAACCTCTGCCAATGCATCCAGATTCTGGGTTGTGTCGGTATGATTTTCACTTTTGCTTACCGCCAAACCAGATAAACGTTGCAGCTCTGAGCAAACTTCCATAATGTAAAACCTGGGAATGGCCATGCCTGTACCTGTGGCGCCTCCACCCAGATTTACCACACGGATACGTTCCAGACATCTGGAAATGCGCCACCAGTCACGGGCAAGGGCTTCATTATACGCACCAATTAACAACCCAAACGAGGAGGGCAAGGCTTGCTGCATTTGTGTATACGCTATGCGAAGATGCCGCCGTCCCTCTTTTTCCTTCTCCTCCAATGAGGCACGCAAATCATTGATTCCGGTTTCCATCCCGGGCAGGATGTTCATAATTGCCAGCCTCAGAGCAGTCGGCACCACATCATTGGTACTCTGAAACAGGTTGGCATGTTCGATGGGGTCCAGAATGTGATAATCACCCGGACGGTAACCCAATTTGATCAATGCAGCATTGGTTATAATCTCATTGATATTCATATGAAGGGAGGTACCTGCCCCACCCTGTATGGCCGGTACAATAAAATGTGCGAAATACGCTCCCCGGGAGACCTCCTCTGCGGCCTGGCAGAGGGCCCTGGTTTTGTCCTGATCATGCACCCAATCAGGCAGGCGGTGGCCTGCGTCTTTTTTCTTGCTTGCCCTTGACAGGGATATTATGGTATTATAGGAAGCCAGCTTAACAAGACCCAAAGCCCGGTACCATTCCGGATGAAATGCGGTATTGTTGCGAAAATTGTCTGTAGACCGCCATGAGTGAATGCCATAGAGTGCGTCCCCCGGAATTTCGGCCTCGCCCAAAAAATCACGCTCAATTCTCATACGTAGTGGATTTTGTCAAATGTACAATATCTGAAAACACCACAGAACCTAATTTCACAAATATGCAAGAATTCCAAATTCTCATGAACCTTTTATGTTCAGGATTGTTGAAAAATCATTAATTTAATGTTTTATACCAGGTATTCCAAAAACATTAGCTAAACTCAAACCCACCCAATTCAACGCTGTTATATGGAAAACTACATCGTTTATCTTATCCCCGCTATCGGGATTATTGCATTGATTTTTACGGCAATAAGAGCCGCATGGATCCGGAATCAGTCTTCCGGAACAGAAAAAATGATCAGAATCGCCGGCTATATTTCAGACGGCGCCATGGCTTTTATTAAAGCAGAATTTAAAATCCTGGCTGTCTTTGTTGTTTCTGTGGCGGTCCTGCTTGCCGTTGCCACAGGTACAGAAAATTCCTCACCACTGGTTGCCCTTTCATTTGTAATGGGTGCCATCAGCTCAGGCCTGGCAGGATTTATTGGTCTGCGGATTGCCACTCGTGCCAATGTGCGGACCACCCATGCTGCCCGAAACAGCCTGAATGACGCCCTGAAAGTAGCATTTGCCGGAGGCAGTGTTATGGGCCTTGCCGTTGTGGGGCTTGGTATTCTGGGATTAAGCGTACTTTTTATTTTGTATGCAAACCTCTTTGGTGCTTCAGACATCCAGAGCCTGAACAAAGTGCTTACGGTGCTCACCGGATTCTCATTCGGGGCCTCTTCCATTGCCCTGTTCTCCAGGGTAGGCGGAGGGATATTTACCAAAGCTGCCGATGTGGGTGCTGACCTTGTGGGCAAAGTCGAAGCCGGCATACCCGAGGATCATCCCCTGAATCCCGCAACCGTGGCAGACAATGTGGGCGATAATGTGGGCGATGTTGCCGGCATGGGCGCCGACCTGTTTGAGTCCTATGTGGGATCCATCATTGCAGCCATGGTTCTGGGTGCTACTTTTCTTACCGCAAGTTATACAGATGCCTTTAGCGGGCTGTCTCCCGTATTGCTTCCCATGTTTCTGGCCGCTGCCGGCATTTTTTCTTCTATCGTAGGAACCTATTTTGTTCGGGTAAAGGAAGGCGGCAATCCGCAAAACGCCCTTAATCAGGGTCAATTAATCTCTGCAGCAATCATGATAGGCCTGTCCTATCTGATCATAACCAATGTATTTCCTTCATCCATTTCTTTCACAGATGTTCTTTATGGTGATGTGGTAAGGGAGGTAAGCGCCCTGAATATTTTCCTGGCTTCACTCATTGGCCTTGTTGCGGGATTGATCATTGGCTATTCTACCGAATATTTCACCGGACTGAATTATCTCCCCGTAAAGATTATTGCCCGTCAGTCAACCTCAGGGAGTGCCACCAACATTATTTCCGGATTGGGTATTGGCATGCTTTCTACCATAATTCCGATCCTTACCATCGCCGTAACCATTGTACTGGTTTTTAATCTCAGCGGTCTTTATGGCATTGCCATAGCCGCCGTTGGTATGCTTTCCAATCTTGGCATTCAGCTTTCTGTTGATGCCTACGGCCCCATTTCTGATAATGCGGGAGGGATTGCTGAAATGTCTGAATTGCCTTCTGAAGTTAGGGATCGTACCGACAAGCTGGATGCTGTCGGGAACACCACTGCAGCCATTGGCAAAGGATTTGCCATCGGATCAGCAGCACTTACGGCTCTGGCCCTTTTTGGCGCCTATATGACATCTGCCGGGATCCGCTCCATTGACGTATCAGACCCGGTTGTTATCGCCGCCGTATTTATCGGTGCCCTGATGCCTTATGTATTTTCTGCCCTTACCATAAAGGCGGTAAGCGATGCAGCGCAATCCATGATTGAAGAAGTACGCAGGCAGTTTAATACCATAGAACCCCTTAAAAAAGCCCTTGAGGTCATGAAGGAAAACATGATCAAGGGTACCCATAAAAGCACATGGAGTGAACACGACATCGCCATACTGGATGCCGCCGAAGGAAGTCCGGAATATGGTAAGTGCGTAACCATTTCTACCCGGGCAGCGCTCAGGCAGATGATCCTCCCGGGGGTCATTGCTGTGGCAGTTCCTGTGATTATTGGTCTTTCACTTGGTGCTGAGGCCCTTGGCGGGCTGTTGGCCGGAGTTACCGTTTCCGGTGTACTGTTTGCCATTATGCAATCAAATGCTGGCGGTTCATGGGATAATGCCAAAAAGCTAATCGAAAAAGGAATTGAACACCAGGGGGTAAAATATGGCAAGGGTTCAGAAGCGCACAAAGCCGCAGTGGTAGGAGACACGGTTGGCGATCCACTGAAAGACACATCAGGTCCTTCCCTGAATATTCTGCTCAAACTGGTTTCCATAGTTGCTTTGGTATTGGCAGGCTCGGCCCTGTAAGAATTGAGCCATGACTCTTTCCGGGCTGGTTCTCGCTCCGTTTAAAGGGATAACGGAAAAGGTATTTCGCAATGCCCACGCCAGGCATATCGGCGGATTGGATGCGGTCTTTGCCCCTTATATTTCAGGATGGGGCGAAGGCCGCGTGCATCCTGCCAAACTGGGAGACGTTCTGCCAATGCATACGCAACTTTATCCCACCATTCCGCAGTTCGTAAGCATCAACCCAAAGGAAATCATTCTATTGGGGAACACACTCAAAGACAATGGGTACGAGCTGATGAACTGGAACCTGGGGTGTCCTTTTCAGCGCATAGCAGACAAAAAAAGGGGTTGTGGAATATTGCCCTATCCGGATGATTTGAATAAAATTCTCGATGAGGCAATGGGAAAATTGTCCATCGGGCTCTCAATAAAAATGCGTCTTGGATATTACCAAAAGGAGGAGATTAAGGCCATAATTCCGATACTGAATCAATATCCCCTGCACCATATTGTCCTGCATCCCCGCACCGGATTGCAACGTTACAGCGGATATGCAGATCCGCATGCTTACAAAGAAGTAAGCGGGATAAGCCTGCACCGGGTAATATACAACGGGGATTTGTTTACAGCAGACCAGTTTAAACAGATGCAAAGACTGTTTCCGCAATCGGATACCTGGATGCTCGGACGTGGCCTGTTAATGAATCCCTTTCTGGCCATGGATATCAAACAGAATTCTCCCGAAGAAAGTCAGAAGAAGGAGCGGTTGGAGGCATTTTGTCAGGAAATGATCCTGGAAATGCAGGGCAGTGGGATTGGTGAATTAAAAACCCTGGGAGCAATGAAGGCCGTTTGGTTTTATTTATCGGGTCTGTTTGCTGAGGCGGACAAGGCCTATGGTCTGGTAAAAAGAACCCGAACCCTCAGGGAATTGGACGCATTGATGTCAGAAATTCTGGAAGAAAGCTTCGCAGATCAGCATCAGATGCAGGCTTATGCAGACAGACATTTTCGAAAGAACATATAAAGGAATATAGGGCTGAGGCAAGCACCCGGCTGCTTGCTGTTGCTTTCCCCTGATTTGCCCTGTCCTGCTTGTGCAATTCAAAAAAAACCTGTTACTTTACAGCCTTTGAATGCAAGCTTATGTCAAAACC
>CAZFOI010000173.1:0-4772 GCA_964520605.1 uncultured Bacteroidales bacterium | reverse complement strand
TCTTAAGCGACCTTCTTGCCAATGGGGCCTCGGCACGCCTGAAACAAAAACTCGTAAAGGAGAAAAAATTGTTTGGACAAATTGATGCCTTTATTACCGGAAGCATGGATCCGGGCTTATTTGTGGTAAGCGGAAAACCGCATAAGGGAGTTGCTCCTTCCCAGGCAGAGGAAGCCATTTGGGAAGAATTGAATGCCCTGATTGCCAGTCCGGTTGACGAAAGAGAGTGGCAGAAGGTCCAAAACCGCATGGAAGCCACGCATACGTTTTCCGAGAGCCTGGTGCTGAACAAAGCCATGAACCTTGCCTATCATGAATTGCTGGGAGATGCAGGGAATCTGAATGCAGAAATCAGGCGTTACAGACAGCAGAGTGCATCCCATGTGCATGAGTCAGCCAGAGGTTTGTTTTTAAGAGAAAAAGCAAGTACATTGTACTATGCTGCCGGAACTCCCGGAAATGATGATTCCTTAACCAATCAAAACAAATACGAATGACAGACCGGAATACCCCTCCCTCCGTTGGAATACCGGATGCCCTGCCGATGATAGAACCGGAAGAGCTGGTTTTGGATAATGGCCTGCCGGTTTATTTGTTGGAAGGAGGCAGTGAAGAGATACTCAAAATTGAACTTGTGTTTTTTGCCGGGGCCTATTATCAGGTTAAGCCATTGATTGCGGATACCACGGCTTCCCTGCTTAAGGCCGGAACCAAAAACAAAACATCCAGGGAAATTGATGAGGCTTTTGACTTTTATGGCTCGTTTTTTTCCGCTTCTGCTCAGAAAGACATTGCCACGGTTGGCGTTTTTGTGCTTAACAAATACCTGCAGCAGGTTCTGGGCCTGATGCAGGAAGTGTTGAGCTCGCCGGTTTATCCTCATGAAGAGATTGCCATTTCCATGGCCGCCAGAAAGCAGCAGCACCTTATTAACAGCCAGAAAGTTCAGTATCTGTCCCGGCTGTATTTCAATGAACTGCTTTACGGGTCGGAACACCCCTATGGGGTACGCCTGGATTCCGGTGATTTTGACAGGGTTTACCAGGCTGATCTGGTGGATTACCACCAAACGTATTACCATCCCGGCAATGCATTCTGCATTGTTGCCGGTAAAATACCACCTGACATTGGCCAATTACTAAACCAGACCCTTGGTTCCGCTCATTGGGCAGGAAGGCCCCCGATCCCCGGGCCAAAATATGGATTGCATTCTGCTGCTGAACGCAAAATGCTGGTTGAAAAACCCGATGCCATTCAGTCTGCCATTCGCATTGGAAGGAGGCTGTTCAACCGCACCCATCCCGACTATCACCCATTGATGATTGCCAATGCCCTGCTTGGAGGATTCTTTGGATCAAGGCTCATGCAGAACATTCGTCAGGACAAGGGCTATACCTACGGAATAGGAAGCGGCCTGGTATCCCTTTTAAGGGATGGTTATTTCTTTGTTTCTTCTGAGGTAGGGGTGGAGTATTGCCAGCAGGCCATTGATGAGATTTACGCAGAACTTGCCGGCATGCGCAAGCGTCCTGCCGGGGCTGATGAGCTGGAAACCCTCAAGAGCTATCTCTCGGGCAGCTTTCTTCGTTCCTTCGATGGACCTTTTGCCCAGTCTGAGCGCTTCAAGGAGGTCAGGGCATTCCGCATGAGTATGGCGCATTACGATGGCTTTATCAAGGCCCTGCAGCAGATCACCGCGGAAGACATCATGCAGCTGTCAGAGAAATACCTTCATGAGGATGCCATGATAGAACTGGTGGTGGGCAGAAAATAAAACGGCCGGTTTTCAGTTTTAATAACTGTACACTCCAGGCATCAAAACAGTTTTATGAAACCAATCAGGGAAATCCTGTTTCTTATTTTGCTTACTCTGCAAATGCTTGCTGCCTCTAAGCTTATAGCACAGGGTCAGGGTCAGGGACCTTTGCCCCGTATAGAGTTTGTTACGGTGCTGGAAGGAACTGAAAGCCGCGACTCCCTGAATGCCCTGGATGAGATTGAGGTAATGTTAAGGATTCGTTTATTGCAACCATGTGAAAACATTACCATGGTAAGATTGTCTTCCTATCCTGATGGAAACCCAATCGCCACATGGGATTATGATGTGTTTCCAAATCCGATCAAAATCTGGGATGCCGATGCCCGGGCGAATGTCGGCCAGTTGTTCTATTATGTTGATTTTATTGATTCTGATGGTGATTCCGCAGGACGTTCTTCTGATGTGCATGGAACAGTTTTCCTTAAGGAACTGTCTTTGGTTAGCCCTTGCGATGCATCTATAGAGCTTTCCTGGATTCCATATACCGTCTTACTTCCTCCGGGCGAACTCCCTGGAGCACAACCTGAAGATCCGGTGCAAATATTGGCATATAATTTATTGGTTACCCGCCCGGATGGCTCTTTATATGAGGCCGAAGTACAACCCAACGAAAATACTTTTACTTTCTCTGGGTTAGATATTCCCGGAGACTATCGTTTCAGAATCAGGGTCAGGTTCCGATTTGGAGATGGAAGTGAGCAAATAAGTTACTCCAATTCACGAACAATGACCTATGTAGCCCCACCCAGCATTGATCGCATGGAAATAGAGAAAGTGGATGTGTTGCCTGGAGGTGGGATAGAAATCAGCTGGGATTTCCAGACCATCGATGCATCTGCTTTTGATTTGTTTTTGCAGCGAGCCGATTCTTTCAGTGGTGATTACAGTGATATATCAGGACCATTATCCGGTGTTTCATTATTTGAAGACACTGACGCTGATCCTAATGACGGCCCCTGGTATTACCGGCTTCGTGCTACATTTAGCGGGCCAACGCAATGCCCGGATACTCTCTCTTCTCCATTATCTTCCATTTTCCTTAGCCACCAGTCTGGGGCAGGAGGAACAGTGGTGTTATCCTGGGAGCATTTTGTACCTGGAAATTCGCCTGTCAGTTACATGGTGCTGATCAGTGCAGATAATGGGAACAATTACGATGATTGGTCTGGGCCAACATCAACCAATGAAGTTGTCATTTACCCCGGTGACCTAAACCCCGGGCAATGGTTTTTCAAAATACGGGCCAATTTAAATAATCAAGTAATGCATTCCAATGTTGTAGTGCTCATGGTAGCGCCCGATATCCGCATTCCCAATGCCTTCAGGCCTGATAGCGACAATCCCCTGAACCGGGTGTTCAAACCGGATTTTTATGGATTCAACCCTTTGGCTTATTCGATGCGCATAATCAACCGCTGGGGACAATTGGTTTTTGAAACCAATGATCATCAGGAAGCCTGGGATGGCACCCTTGGCGGTATTGCCCTCCCTGATGGTGGTTACCGCTACCTTATTCGATATTCCCTGCCCGATGGCAGCAGCCAGGAGCATGCAGGCATTGTCATTCTGGTGCGCTGATGGGCAATGACTTTGGGGATTGGGTCTTTTAGGATTTTTTAAAACCGAATCCGATCATTTTTTTCTACTTTTGCAGATTATCAAATCCGCACGCCATGGCACACGATACTGAAAAATTCTCCGGCGAAGGCCTGACATACGATGATGTATTGCTTTTACCGGCTTACTCGGAAGTATTGCCCCGTCAGGTAGACATTTCCACCCAGTTTTCGCGCAACATCCAGTTGCGCATTCCGGTAGTATCCGCAGCCATGGATACGGTAACCGAATCGCGCATGGCCATTGCCATGGCTCAGGAAGGTGGCATTGGGGTGTTGCATAAAAACATGACCATTGAAGAACAGGCCGCCAAGGTAAGAAAGGTGAAGCGCTCTGAGAATGGCATGATTGCAGACCCAATTACCCTGAACGAAAGTGCCCGCATCGGCGACGCGGTTCAGATAATGAAGGAATATAAAATCGGGGGCATACCGGTAATAAACAATGAGCGCAAGCTTGTGGGCATCATTACCAACCGCGACATGCGATTTGAAAAGGACCTGGAGCGTCCGGTTGCTGAGGTAATGACCAGGGAGAACCTGATCACCACCACCGAGTTCGTCAATTTCGAAGATGCCGAAGAAATATTGCAGCAATACAAGATCGAGAAGCTTCCGGTAGTAGATAACCAGTACCGTCTGATCGGGCTGATTACCTACCGCGACATCATTAAAATAAAGGAAAGGCCCAATGCATGTAAAGACAAACAGGGCCGCCTGAGGGTAGCTGCTGCTGTGGGTGTAACGGCTGATACACTGGAAAGGGTAGATGCACTGGTTCAGGCCGGGGTTGATGCAGTGGTAATTGATACTGCCCATGGACACTCCCGTGGCGTTTTAGAAATGGCAAGAAAGGTTAAGTCTGCCTATCCCTTACTCGATCTGGTTGTAGGCAATATTGCCACGGCAGAAGCTGCCATAGCACTCAGAGATGCAGGTGTGGATGCCATTAAGGTAGGCATAGGACCCGGCAGCATTTGCACCACCAGAATTATTGCCGGAGTTGGTGTGCCTCAATTGACCGCCATTTACAATGTGGCTACCGCCCTTTCTGGTAGCGGTATTCCGGTTATTGCAGACGGTGGCATACGCTACACCGGTGATATTGTAAAAGCCATTGCGGCCGGAGCTTCATCGGTAATGGCCGGCTCTTTGTTTGCCGGTGTGGAAGAAGCACCTGGGGAGACCATCATATTTGAGGGAAGGA
The DNA here is from genome assembly GCA_964520605.1 of uncultured Bacteroidales bacterium. Taxonomy (GTDB): domain Bacteria; phylum Bacteroidota; class Bacteroidia; order Bacteroidales; family UBA7960; genus CAZFOI01. The sequence goes on along the minus strand of CAZFOI010000173.1, from coordinate 130 downwards.
AGTTTAAAACTTATAGGGGCATGGGGTCTATTGAGGCCATGCAGCAGGGATCCAAAGACCGTTATTTTCAGGATGTCGAAGAGGATATTAAAAAACTGGTGCCTGAAGGCATTGTTGGCAGGGTTCCGTA
>CAZFOI010000172.1:0-4774 GCA_964520605.1 uncultured Bacteroidales bacterium | reverse complement strand
ACCGACATGAAGAAGTTGATAGAATGTGTGCCAAATTTTAGCGAAGGCAAAGACATGGGGCTCATCAGAAGGATTACCCAGGAAATTGAAGCCGTTGAAGGAGTGAAACTCCTGGATGTTGATCCCGGACGTGCCACAAATCGCACGGTGGTTACCTTTGTAGGTACACCGGATGAGGTTGCAGAAGCAGCTTTCAGGGCGGTAAAAAAGGCCTCTGAGTTAATAGATATGAGCAAACATCAGGGGGAGCATCCCAGGATGGGGGCAACCGATGTTTGCCCGATGGTACCCATTGCCAACATCAGCATGGAAGAAGTGGTTGAAGTTGCCCGTAAACTTGCTGAACGCATTGGAAAAGAATTGGGTATTCCGGTGTATTGCTATGAAAATGCTGCGTTCAAACCAGAACGCAGAAATCTGGCAAACTGCCGTAGCGGAGAATACGAAGGACTTCCTAAAAAGCTCAGCGATCCTCAATGGAAGCCGGATTTCGGCCCGGCGGTCTTCAATGCCAAAAGCGGAGCAACGGCAGTTGGAGCAAGGGATTTTCTGGTTGCTTATAATGTGAACCTCAATACCACTTCCACACGCAGGGCCAATGCCATTGCATTTGACGTAAGGGAAAGAGGCAGGGTCAAACGCACCGGAGATCCCATAACCGGCAAGATTGTTAAAGATGAAAAGGGAGATCCGGTGTATATTCCCGGCTCTCTCAAATCCGTTAAGGCCATTGGCTGGTATATCGAAGAATACGGTATTGCGCAATTGTCTATGAACCTGACCAATATTTCCATAACCCCCATTCATACCGCATTTGATGAAGTATGCAGGAAAGCGGCTGAAAGGGGTATAAGGGTTACCGGTTCGGAACTCGTAGGCCTGGTTCCGCTTAAGGCCATGCTCGATGCTGGAAAATACTTCCTGTCCAAGCAACAGCGCAGTCTGGGTGTTTCAGAAGAAGAACTGATCAAAATTGCCGTAAAATCGCTTGGCCTGGATGATCTTAAGCCGTTTAATCCAAAAGAGAAAATTATTGAGTACCTGATTGAAGAGCCGGGTCAGAAACGTCTGGTAGGCTTAAGTGCCGAAGGCTTTGCAAATGAAACGGCAAGCGAATCACCTGCTCCCGGTGGTGGATCGGTATCTGCATACATGGGTGCTCTTGGAGTTTCACTGGCCACCATGGTTGCCAATTTGTCTTCGCATAAGCGGGGTTGGGACGATCGCTGGGAGTATTTCAGTAAATGGGCGGAGAAAGGTCAGGCAATTAAGGACGAGCTATTGTTCCTGGTAGACGAGGATACTCGCGCTTTTAACCGGATAATGGAGGCATTTGGAATGCCAAAATCCTCAGAAGACGAAAAACAGCTTCGCCACCATGCGATCCAGCAAGCCACCCGTTATGCCATTGAGATTCCTTTCAGGGTATTAAAGCGATCCAATGATGCCCTGGAAGTAATTGAAGCCATGGTAGAGTCTGGCAATCCCAATTCCATTACGGATGCGGGAGTTGGGGCACTTTGTGCCCGTAGCGCAGTAATTGGCGCTTATTTGAATATGAAGATCAATGCTGCAGACCTTGAAGATAAGGCCTACACTGCTGAGGTACTTAAAGAAGCCGCAGAAATTGAAACCATGGCAAGGGCCAGAGAAGAAAAGATTTTACAATTGCTTGCAGAAAAACTTCAGTAAAGTGGCCATTCAGCACCCTGGAAGACCGGTTCTGGTGGTTGATGAAAGCATTTGTCGCAGAAACATCAACCGCATGCAGCAAAAAGCCAATAATTCCGGCGCTTTGCTTCGTCCGCATTTTAAAACCCATCGGTCTGTTGCAATAGGGAATTGGTTTCGTCAGGCCGGCATTAATGCCATTACGGTTTCTTCGGTTGAAATGGCTCAAATGTTTGCCAATGACGGATGGGAAGATATCCTGATTGCTTTTCCGGTAAACTTTTCTGAACTTTCTGAAATAAACAAACTGGCCGCCACCTGCAAATTGGGCTTAACAGTCTCCTGTTATCAGGCGGCTGATTTACTTTCCGGAAGGATCCATGAAGCGGTGGATGTCTGGCTTAAGATTGATGTTGGAACGCATCGCACAGGATTTGATCCATTGCAAACCAATGCACTTGTCCGATCGTTTAAGCATTTAAGCAATGATCCCTTCATTACAGTCAAAGGCGTTCTGGCGCATGCCGGGCATACCTATCAGGCCCGCAGCCATCAGGAAATTGTCCGTATTTATGAAGATAGCAGAGGCATTCTACAGGCATGTGTCAATGAACTTCATCACTCACTTCCGGATGCAGGTAAATTGCTGATTTCATGGGGAGATACACCAAGTTGCAGCATTCTTGATCGCTTTGAAGGAATTGATGAGATAAGGCCAGGGAATTTTGTTTTCTATGATCAGATGCAATTATCCCTTGGCGTTTGCCATCCCCCTGATATTGCTGCCAGTGTTTCAGCACCCGTGGTTGCTTTGCATCCAGAAAGGGAAGAAGTGGTTGTTTATGCCGGAGCCATGCATCTTTCCAAAGAAACAGGGCTTTGCCCGAATGGACTTCCCCATTATGGAAGGGTGGTTTTTTATAGACCGGATGGCAAGTTGGAATGGCCCGATGAAGCTTACTGGGTCAGAAGAGTATCCCAGGAACATGGTGTGGTTCAACTTCCCCGAAAGGTCATCGGGCAACTAAGCCTTGGCCAAAACCTCGCCATCATTCCTGTGCATTCTTGTTTGGTTCATGTGGAAGTTGTTAGTCTGTAGAGTCTGTAAAGTCTGTAGAGTCTGTAGAGTCTGTAGAGTCTGACAGACGAACGACTTCAAAGACTTTTCTGATTATTTACAATCTTTTTTGCGCGGATTATTGCACATTGGATGGTTTCGCAGATGTTTTCGCTGCCAATTTCATCATAAAGCCCGTCGGTTTTCATGATTTCCTGCACATTGGGCAATACTCCGGACAAGATGATATGGGTTCGGTGTTTTCTGGAACGCCTGATAAAACTGCGAAGGTTACGAATGCCGGTGCTGTCTATGAAAGGAACCCTGCGCATTCGAATGATTCTCACCTTGGGCCTTTCCCTGATTTCTCTTTCGGCTTCATCGAATTTGTTGGCTATCCCAAAAAAGAAAGGCCCCTTTATCTGAAACACCTCTACACCTTTTGGTATCTCAATGGTTTCATTGTCATCGGAGATATGAGAGAGTTCGTCCTCTACCTCGTTTCGAAGTACCTGAATGTCGGTGGTCTCCATTACCCTTCTGACAAAGAGTACCAGGGCCAGTATGATACCGAACGGGAGGGCTACATTGAGCCCGATAAAAACCGTTAGAAGGAAAGTGGTGAGCAACACAGCCACTTCTCCCGGGGTCGATCGCAACACCCCCCTGAAAGAACGCCATTCGCTCATATTGTATGCAACAACAACCAAAACGCCTCCCAGGCTTGCCAGGGGGATAACTCCCACCAGTTTGCTGAACAGCATGATCAAAGCAAACAGAACCATGGCATGAACCATTCCTGCAACGGGGGTTTTTCCGCCATTGCGGACATTTGTCATGGTTTTGGCCAGGGCACCGGAAGCAGCCATGCCACCGAAAAGAGGAGCCACCATATTGGCTATACCATTTGCCATCAATTCCATATTTGGTTTGTGCCTGTATCCGGTTACACCGTCGGCCACCATGGCCGAAAGCAGGGTCTCAATTGAACATAGGATGGCGATGGTAAAAGCCGGTACAAGCAGTTGCTTCAGCAGCTCAAAGTTGAAGTAGGGAATTTCCGGTCCGTGAAGATGTGCGCCAATCTCACCATAAATGCTTCCAATTGTTGGTACCGGCAGACCCAGCAATCCAACCAGAAGGGTAGATGCAATAATGGCAAGCAATGAACCTGGAATCTTCCTGCTTACAAATGGCCATAGTATTGTAATGGCAATACTCATTACCCCGATAATGATTGAATAGACATCAACCAAAGGCAGTTTTCTGTAATAAAATGCCCACTGTTGGATAATGCCATTGGGCATCTCATAGGCAGAAAGACCCATTATGGCCCTGATTTGAGATGTAAAAATTATGAGGGCAATCCCGGATGTGAAGCCAACAACAATAGGATAAGGCGTAAACTGAATGATGCTTCCTGCTTTGAGCAGGCCCATGGCTACCAGCATGATACCAGCCATCATGGAGGCCAGGACAACCCCATCAAGGCCATGTTGGGCGGCCACGCCATATATTACAACAATAAGCGCTCCCGATGGACCTGCTATCTGGACACGGCTTCCGCCAAGAAATGAAACCAAAAAACCTGCAATTACTGCAGTGATAAGCCCTGCTTCAGGGGGAACACCCGATGCAATGGCAAAGGCTATTGCCAGCGGCAAGGCCACTATTCCGACTATTATCCCTGCCGATAAATCTGATAATGCCAGTTTGGCAGAATAACTTTTTATGGTACGGAAAAATTCTGGTTTGATTTCCATGGCATCCTTACGGAGATACTGCCCCATTTGCCGTTTGCAAAGCCAGGGATTCGATTAATAAAAACTTTTGCAAAACCGGTGCAAATTTACGTAATTTGCTGAAATTACTTCCGGTTCTATGACTGGCATCGCGTATGAAACACTATGACCCAAAGTTTACACTCTGCGGCCATGCTTTGCGCGAACCTGCCGATTTCCGCAGTCTCCTTTTGGAACTGACGTCCGCCAAAACAATCATTAAATAACAACACACTTGGTGCAAGCAAGAAAGAAGTTGAAAGAT
>CAZFOI010000171.1:0-4776 GCA_964520605.1 uncultured Bacteroidales bacterium | reverse complement strand
CGTATCAGGGGATGGTCATGGGTAATCAGGGAAGCGGATCCAAAACTTCCAAGGCCATAAGGGTTTACAAATGAAGGCGTGAAAAAGAAAGCAGTCGTTTCAAAGCTTTGCTCCAGTGGCCTGTTGCCGATATATTGTGCCAGAATGGCCGTTGGAAGCATTAGCAAAGAAAGCATCAGGATCCCGGCAGCATGTGGGCGTAAATTCATAACAGTGGGGTGTTTGGGGTTTATAACAATACGCATCCTTACACCGGAATGTTGCAATAACAGGAAGATTTTAGCAACAGCCGCCACCACAGCATCCCAATACTTTCTCTCCATTTACGGTAACACTTAATATGCCTGTTCCAGAATCCCTGAATGCCTTTATTTCTTCCCTGTTCAGGTATCTTTCCAGAATGTCGTCAGGAATAAAAATGGTCTTTACTTTTCGCAGGGCTATATTGGCAAAACCCGCTTCATGAATGAGTTGCAGATAATCCTCTTTTTGCATGGCTCCGGAGACACATCCGGTATACATCTCTGCTGCAGTCCTGATATTCTCCGGTAATTCTCCCAGCAAAACTATATCTGATACACAAAAATGCCCTCCCGGCCTGAGAACCCTCATGATTTCAGAAAATGCCTTTTTTTTGTCTGGTACCAGGTTCAGGACGCAGTTGCTGATTACCACATCGGCCGTGGAGGCCGCCAATGGGAGTTGTTCTATGTCGCCCAGGCGGAAGCTTACGTTTTTGTATCCGAGTTTTTCCGCATTGGCTTTGGCCTTCTCTATCATTTCCGGTGTAAAATCTATGCCAATGACCCTTCCGGTTTCACCTGTTTCAGCCCTGGCAACAAAGCAATCATTCCCTGCACCTGAACCCAGATCGATCACTGTATCACCCGGCCTGATGTTTGCAAATTCTGTCGGCAGGCCGCATCCCAGGCCAAGATCGGCTTCTTCGGCATACCCATGCAAACCATCATAGCTATCTGTCATGATGTTGTATACTTCGCTGGAGCAACCGCCTGCACCACAGCAGGATGAGGCATTTTCTGCCTTGCTCTGCAAGGCAATTTCAGCGTATTTTTCTTTAACACTTTGTTTGATGCTTTCGTTGTTGTTCATTTTGATATTATTTATGGTTGCAGAATTTCTTTTAAAAAATATTTACCGGCATGTACTTTCCGAATCTGTATCGGAACCCATCGCCTTAGCCAGGCCGCCGAAGCGCTTAAAGAAATCAAGGAATACGGGTTTGTTTATGCAATAGCATACAGCATTACCGGTGATGGTTCCCTTAATCAGTCCTGCCAGTTTCAATTCTTTCAGGTGTTGGGATACAGTAGGCTGAGATAAGGGGAGGGCGTCGGCAATGGAGCCGCAGACGCAGGCATTTGTTGCGATCAGGTATTCCAGGATGGCCACCCTTGCGGGGTGTCCGAGTGCCTTCATCCAGGTTGCCATCTGGTTTTGATCGTTAGAAAAAAGCTCGGTTTTTGAAGCTCCCATAGTTGATGAATTTAATATTGCAATATTACGATAAAAAACAATACGAAATTCACACAATAATCTTTTTTTTAAAAAATTAAAGGCTACTGCCTGCACGGGCGATTTCACCCAGAAGCTCCTCCAGCTCAGCAGGGCCTGTCAGAGGATTCATCAGGGAGGTTCTCAGCCAGGTTTTGTTTTCAAGCCGGGTTTGTACCATATAGAAACGGCCCTCATGCATCAGCCGGGTGCGAATTTCGGTGTTCAGGCGATTCAGTTCAGATTCCTGAATTCCTGATCCGGTGTAGCGAAAGCATACAATATTGCTTTCCGGTTCAATAAACAGTTCAAAATCCTGTCGCGACCGTATCATGGCAGCGAATGCCTTTCCAAGATCATATGCGCTGGTAACGTGCTGGTTAAATATATCCAATCCATATGCTTTCATGGCAGCATAGAACTTGATGGCCATCATATGCTTGGTGCATTCAAAAGTCTTGGCTGAAATGTTTTCCCATTGATCGGCCATCTTTTCGTCCAGCAGATAACTTGCCTGCTGACTGAAAGTCCTTGAGGCATGCTTTTTGTCTTTAAATAATAGAGCCGTGGCAATTACCGGAATCAGCATCATCTTATGCCCATCCACAACCACCGAATCGGCCATATGAATGCCTGAAAGCAGCTGACGGTATTTGTCTGAGAACAGGGCGCCTCCACCATGGGCAGCATCAACATGAAACCAGATATTGTTCTGATGGCAAAAGGTCCCAATGGCCTGTAGATCATCGTGCATCCCTGTTGCGGTAGACGGTGCACTACCGGCCACAGCCATAATCCTGATGCCCCTCTTACGTGACTCTTCCAGCATTTTAGGGAGCAGTTCGGTACGCATGGAATATTGATCGTTTACAGGTACGCGCATTACTCCCTCAGCACCAAAACCCATTATGCGCAGGGCCCGTTCTATGCAGTAATGGGCCTGGTCAGAAACCATCACGGCCAGTTTCCCGCTATGGCCGGTTTCCCAGATATTCTGATCAGGCAAAGCCCTTCTGGCCGCCAGAAGGGCGGTAAGATTGGCCAGTGTACCGCCCGAGGTAAGATAGCCATCTCCCGAATCAAAGCCTGTTTTTTCAAGGAATACATCCATTACGCATTTTTCAATGGCACTGGCCGCAGGCCCTACTTCATATACGGCCATGCCATTGGATACCAGTGCGCCAAGCAAATCGGCCAGGGCGGTGAGTGGCAGGGCAGGGGCTACCTGATGTCCCACATATCCCGGATGATGCATATGATTGGACCGTTCCAGAATATCAGAGAACAAATCATTGACACCATCCCCCCTAATATTGTAATCTTTCCAGAAAGCCAGCTGTTCCTGTGGGGTTTTCCAATCAATGACAGGGATGCTTTTTTCCTTTGCCTGCTGCAAATAATCGGCAAGCAGATCAATTAATTTATGGCCGTCTTTTCTGAACGTTTCCGCATCGTATGCCTTTATGAGGATATCCTTCATTTGTAAGAATTGTGGGTTGGTATTGGTGTATTTGAAACGCCGGTAAAAGTAAGAAAATATGCGTAATTTTGCTGCCCATGAAACCAACCCTAATCATTCTTGCAGCAGGAAAAGGAAGCCGATATGGCGGGATGAAACAACTCGACAGGTTTGGACCCGCTGGTGCCACCATTATGGAATATTCGGCTTTTGATGCACTGAAGGCCGGATTCGGAAAAATTGTATTCGTTATCAGGAAGAATTTTGAGCAGGAGTTCGCATCTGCCGTTGCTGACCGCATCAGGCCTTTTGCTCCGGTGATGTTTGCATTTCAGGAAGCCGATGACCTGCCACAGGAGTTTGCCGGCAAATGCCAGAGGGAAAAACCCTGGGGAACCGGCCATGCCGTTTATGTTGCCAGGGATCTGGTAAACGAACCTTTTGCCGTAATCAATGCCGATGATTTCTATGGGCGCGAAGCTTTTCATGCCATGGCTGCGTTTCTAAGTGAAAAGCAGTCCAATCAGGAAACAGGTCGCTACGCCATGTGCGGTTATATGCTTGGCAACACCCTTTCTGCATACGGAAGTGTATCAAGGGGAGTTTGTACGCTTAGCCAGGATGGTTTGCTAAAAGGTGTAAGAGAACATTCCGGCATCCACCGGCTTGCCGATGGCAGCATCAGTGGTGAGTTTGAGGGAAGCCCGCGCAAACTGAATGCCAATGATATTGTTTCCATGAACTTCTGGGGATTTACTCCGGAATTGTTCGACATTTTGCATGATAAGCTTATTGGTTTTATGCGCACAAACGCCTCCAGCCCCTCGGCTGAGTTTTATATGCCCGCTGTGGTTGATGAACTGATACAGGAGGGAAGGGCCCTGGCCAGTGTGTTGCCCAGCGATGCAAGCTGGTTTGGGGTAACCTATAGGGAAGACAAACAGGAAGCCACTGATAAAATATTGGAATTGACCCGCTTGGGTATCTACCCCACCGATCTGTGGGCCGGGCAGGAAGACCCGGGGTGAACAAATCCACCCCCTTTGGCGTTATATTGATGAAAATCTAAAAATATAACGCAGTGAATAACAATAATATAACGGGAATCCACCACATTACGGCCCTGGCCGGAAATGCCCAAAGAAACCTGGATTTCTATACCCATGTTCTCGGCCTTCGCTTTATTAAGAGAACAGTGAATTTCGACGATCCCGGCGTATACCATTTGTATTACGGAGACCATGCCGCCTTACCGGGCTCGGTATTTACATTTTTTCCATATAACGGCATCCGCCAGGGCAGGCATGGATACGGCATGGTAAATACCACCGCTTTTTCCGTACCCATGGAAAGCATTGCCTTTTGGGAATCAAGGCTGGAAAGCTTCCGCATTCCTTTTAAAAATGTTCAGGAGAGATTTGGCAGAGAGGCTTTTATGTATTTTGAAGATCCTGATGGCCTTGGGCTTGAGCTGGTATTCACCGCCAATGATCCACGCCCGGCCCATGGAGGCGATAAGATTCCTGAGGAATATGCCATCAGGGGGTTTCATCATGCCGAGATCTGGGCTGGAAGTCCTGAACTCACAGCATCCCTGCTTACCAATGAAATGGACCACCTTCTGCTGGCATCCGAAGGGAATCGTTTCCGCTATGCGGCTAGTGATTTGCCGGGCCACTATATAGATTTGCTGGCCCCAACAGGTGCCCAAAGGGGATTGTCCGGTGCAGGCACCATCCACCACATTGCCTTTGCCACTCCGGATGACGCTTCCCATGAGCGGATCAGAAGAAAAATCGCCT
>CAZFOI010000170.1:0-4798 GCA_964520605.1 uncultured Bacteroidales bacterium | reverse complement strand
TTTGTCGACATCAATGTTGGTTGTCCGGTTAGAAAAGTAGCATCCAAGGGGGCCGGTTCGGGCATGATGAACGATGCTCCCAAGATGATTGAAATGACCCGGCAGATTGTGAGGGCTGTAGATGTGCCGGTAACAGTCAAAACCCGTTTGGGTTATGATCAAAGCAGCAAAAATATCGTAGACATTGCAGAAGGCCTGCAGGATTGCGGAATTGCAGCCCTGGCCATTCATGGAAGGACGCGCTGCCAGATGTATCGGGGGGTGGCAGACTGGACGCTGATCGGGGAAGTTAAAAACAACCCGCGCATGCACATACCCATTATCGGTAACGGGGATATCACAGACGGGCCAACGGCCGCCATGGCTTTGGAGCGTTATGGGGTTGACGGCATCATGGTTGGCCGGGCAGCCATTGGCAATCCATGGGTGTTCAGGGAAATCCGTCATTATCTTGATACCGGCCACATCCTTCCGCCCTGGTCGCTCAAGGAAAGACTTGATCTGTGCCGAAGGCACATTGAGCTTTCCGTTCAATGGAAGGGGGAGCGCACCGCCCTGTTTGAAATGCGCAGGCATTATGGCAATTATTTTAAGGGGATCAGGGATTTCAAACCCATTCGCATGCGCCTGGTAACGGCCTCCACCCTAGAAGACCTCTATGACATACTGGATGAAATTGCCAGATCATCTTTCAGCAAATAGTCTTCTGTAAAAAAATCCTCGGTACGCTGGTTATGCGTATCAAGCCACAGGGAATGCAAGCCGGCCTCCCGGGCACCTTGTATATGCCCCCGGGTGTCGTCTATAAAAAGAGTCTCTTCCGGTTTAAGTCCGTTTTGTTCTATTACATGCTGAAAAATCTCCACATCCGGTTTGCGCATGCCAATTTCATGAGACAGATAAACCTTTTCAAAAATCTGATCCATGGATACAATGTTGTGCGCTTTGATCATGTGGTCTTCAAAATAAGGATAATGTATGGCGTTGGTATTGCTGAGCAAAAAAATACGGTAATGCCTGCCAACTTCCTTTAACCAGCCAACCCGCCGAGCAGGAAATTCCAAAAGCATGGCATTCCATGCCCGGTCCAACTCCTTGTCTGAGACATTCAATCCGCAAATTATCCGAAGTCTCTCCCGAAACTCACCGGGAGAAAGATGGCCTTTCTCCAGGCCATCAAAAACACTATCCTGGGAAGCCTGGGTATACAAACGCTCAAAGTCCTTTACTCCCAGACGGATAAATGCATCAATGGTTAGCTGGTAATTTACGGGATACAATACCCCGCCCAAATCAAATATGATGTTTCGAATAGAGCTGTTCATTATAGAAAAAAAATTGCGACAATATAGGGATAATGCGTAAATTTGCAAACCTAATTCCGCAACAATCCCTGCATTTAATCGCGGGATATACGCTGCGAAGGGCCCATAGCTCAGTTGGTTAGAGTAGGTGACTCATAATCACTTGGTCGCTGGTTCGAGCCCAGCTGGGCCCACCTTAAAATCAACCGCCTGCAAGAATAATCCTGCAGGCGGTTTTTTTATTTGGCATTCTTTTTCTCAAACTGTTAAGAAAAAGAGTCTGCAAAGCGGTCTGAAAACAATTTGTTTCAGGTGACAATTTTGAGAACTTCAATTCGTTAATACTCCTCCCTTAGAAATTCAATCTCAGCACCTTCGTATTGGCGGGCCAGGGATTCAATCTCCAACCAGCCAAGCCTGGCCGTTGAGGTGGCCATGCCCCTGTTCGAAAGTCTCCACCATTGCCTGTCTATCATGCGCGACTGACCACGAAGGGTGATGGTGGTGGTTTCTCCTTTGTCAATAACAGCGAGTACGCGAACCTCTCCCTGAGGATCAAGGCTATTGCCTGCACCCTTACCGCGGGTAGAAATGGTCATGAATTCACGATCTGCATGGTCAATCGGGAATCCTTGTGATACCATAAGTCTGGCAAGTTTCACATAGGCTTCATCGGTACTGTCTGTGGTGCGGATGATTACTGTATTGTCAAAACGTTGGCTTTCCTGTGCGCTGAGTGTCATAACAGGAAGCAGGCAAAAAAGAATGGGGATGAGCTTTTTCATGGTGTTGCAGTATTAGGGTTTGTAGTTAAACATCCAATGTGTGCTTTTACATATGTTGAAATGCAACAATCGTACCATAATGCCAAAGTTTGCAATTTGTAAAATTATTTGAATGTTTATATTTGCATTTTGGTACTTATTTGCCTTTTTTAATATTGCCATATGCGCACTTTAAAATTTCTTCATCGCTGGCTGGGAGTATTGGCTGCTTTCTTCATTTTGATGTTTGCCATAAGCGGAATTGTATTAAACCACAGGGGGTTATTCTCTTCTGTTGATGTAAACCGCAAGTTCATTCCGGGCAATTATCGTTACAATAATTGGAATTTTTCAGCCATACGCGCTGCCACTCTCATAGGAAAAGACAGCCTGCTTGTTTATGGAAACATTGGAATCTGGCTTACCGATGAAGCTTTCGGCAGCTTCACCCCTTTCATGCATGGGCTTCCAAAAGGTACAGACAGGAAACGAAGCTCGGTGATTCAGGTAACACAACAAGGAAAGGTAGTTGCAGGGACCATGTCGGGTTTGTATCTGTTAACCAAAGGAGAATGGAAAAAGCTTGACATGCCCGTTACAAATTCCCGCATCACCGGCATGGTCCTGCACAACGACAGCCTGTGGATTTTGACCCGCTCCCTTTTGCTTGCTTATGACCAGTCCGGACTATTAGGCAGCCCGCGTATAATACAATTGCCACCCCCTGTTGGAATGACCCGAAAAACCAGCCTGTTTCGGGCAATCTGGGTTGTACATAGCGGAGAGATTCTCGGTTTGCCTGGAAAGCTATTGGTTGATTTAATGGGAGTGGCCATGATTCTTTTATGCTTAACCGGTATTTTCTGGTTTGTTGCGCCTGACCTGATGAAAAGTCTTCGCAGGCGCAAAAAAATCAAGCAGTTAATGGTCAGGATTAACCGCCTCTCCTTTAGATGGCACAACAAAATCGGCATCTGGTTTTTGGGATTTATGATACTGTCAGTTCTTACGGGGATGTTTCTCAGGCCCCCCCTGCTCATACCCATTGCCAGAAAAACCTTTCCAGCCATCAGGCACACCATCCTGGACCATTCAAACTACTGGCATGACAAGCTGCGTGGAATCCAATACGACCCCATAGAAGGAGCATTTTTGGTGTCTACATCAGAAGGGTTTTATCATGCAGACATATTGTTTGCCGATTCTCTGCGCCGGGTTCCCTGGCAACCACCAGTAAGCGTAATGGGCATCAATGTATTCGAAATTGAAGCAGACAGCAGCTTCCTGGTGGGATCTTTCAGCGGCATCTACCGCTGGAACCGCTCAGATAATCACATCAACGACTATATTACCGGATTGGAAGTAAAGCCGGGGCGTGGCATGGTAAATCCCTTCGGAGCGGTAGCGGTAGCCGGTTATATTAAACAGGGGCATGAAAACATCATCCTTTTTGACTATAATCAGGGAGCCATAATACGGGCACCGGGACAATTCCCAGAAATGCCCGAAGCTGTAAAAAACGCATCCGGAATGTCGCTTTGGAACCTTGCCCTGGAAGTGCATACCGGCAGGATTTACTCTTTTGTTCTTGGCAGGTGGTATATTTTATTCATTCCCATAGCAGGCATTAGCATTCTGACCATACTCATTTCCGGATTGATTCTCTGGCTTAAACGGCGATGGAAAAAGAAACACTGTTCCAAGGAAGAATCCATACCATCAGTATAGCAATGAGCCTGCCATAAACAAAGCATTTTGCACCGGCATTTGGTCGATCAGGTTTTTTTGCGTTGCTTTGCTTTATAATCAGGTTGATGTTATGTCTATAGTAATCATTACTCCGGGTCGTCAGCCCCTGCTTTGGAAAGAAGCCATCATGCAAACCAATCCCGGGATTGAGGTGTTCTTCCATGATGAAAGTTTCGACCCCGGCAAAGCACTGTTTGCCCTGGCCTGGAACCATCCACATGGTATATTCAGCCGATTCCCCAATCTAAAGTGCATATCTTCCATGGGAGCAGGGGTGGATCACCTGCTTTCTGATCCCGACATTCCGCCAAAGGTTGATATTGTAAGAATTGTAGATCCCCTGCTTGCTTCCGATATGTACGAATTCGTTCTTTCGCTTACCATGGCCTGGCTGAGGAAGCTTCATCATTACGCCGGCAATCAGCGGGAAACAGTCTGGGAGAAAAAACGCTATGCACGCATCTCAGATATTACCATAGGCATTATGGGTACCGGAAGCATCGGGCAGTTTGTGGCTACCGAGCTTGGCAGGATCGGATTCAGGGTGCTTGGCTGGGGCAGGACCCCCTTGCTGCAGGAGCCTGAAATCAGCAGCGAACCTGGCCCGCCTTTTAAGCGCTATTGGGGCAGTGATCAACTCCCGGAATTTCTGCAACAGACCAATCTGCTGGTTTGCCTGCTCCCGTTGACTAACGAAACCAGGGGCATTCTCCATAGCGAGTTATTTTCTTTGTTGCCCGATGGTGCTGCTGTAATCAACCTGGGACGTGGCGGCCATGTGGCAGATCAGGATCTGATTGGAGCATTGGACTCGGGACATTTGTCTGCAGCCTTCCTGGATGTTTTTAACGAAGAGCCCCTCCCCCCTGAACATCCATTTTGGCATCACCCAAAAATCCATATAAGCCCCCATATTGCCAGCCTCACCGATCCATTGTCGGTTGCCCCCCCGATAGTGGAAAACTACTTATGGATTCTGAA
>CAZFOI010000169.1:0-4802 GCA_964520605.1 uncultured Bacteroidales bacterium | reverse complement strand
CTACTTCACGGGAATGCGCCAGCCTGAAACTAACTCCGAGCTGGCTGTTCTCTGATACCATTTGGGCAATTTCCATGCTTACGGCTACCGTATTGAGAATCCCGCTCTCGTTTGTATTGGCCCAAATCCTGGCAGCCGGAGTATACACAATCATAACATCGATAACCGCATGATCCTGGGGGCCCGGATTTTTATTTGCCACTACTTCCCTTATCTTTTCAATCTGCTCTGATTCAAATGGCTGAGGAGACAGGGGAATGGGACTTTCTCCTCCCTCATAATACGTTAAAAGGCCTGCATCCAGCTCAAGAAGATAGTGTTTGGGCTGCTCAGGGTGGCTGATAATTCTGAATAACTGGCCGGTTTCCGGAATGGAGATTGTTCCAAGGGAGCGGTTGTCAGCTGAAGAAAGAATCATCCATGAAAGGGGGTGGCCTTTAATCCCTGCCCTTACAGTAAGTGCCTCATTTTGGTAGGCATTAAGTGAGTGGATACCCGCTTTAAAAACAATGTCTTCAAAAATGTTTATCATCAGGCTGTCACCGGTCTTTACCAAAAGATGGGCAGCAACTTCCCGGTTAATTGCCACTTCCTGGTAGCGTTTTATGGCACCGATATGCTCATAGAAATCAAGTTCTGATGCTATCGAAATGGATTTTTCCGATCCAAGCGCATGAAAAAGCTGCGGAAGGGGTGTTTGTGCCAAGGAAGGGTGGCACATAAAGATTAGCAAGACAAAAAAATATAAGCTGCGTTTCATGGTATTCCTGATATTATTCCAATCGATAAAAGTACTCAAAAGAGCGAAAACTGACAAGACAATCAGGGGGAGTAAGACTATGGTAAAAAGGAGTCAATGGCCCTAATACAGCAGCAATTTTCGCGAAACGCTGCCAAGCCCTGTTTGGGCTTTCAGAAAATAAAGGCCCGGAGGCAAAAAGCCCAGATTTAAAGTGTATTGCTCTGCATGGGGCAAAAACGAATACACCTCTTTCCCGGAATAATCCAAAATCACAATTCTATGTATCGCCTGGTTAAACACAAGGGTAACTACTCCCCTGCTGGGGTTGGGGTAAACCACAAATGATTCATTATCTGAAACTTCTCCAAGGAAGGTGGGATCATTCAAATATCCAAAAAAATCAGCCGTCTGGGTATTCCCTGAGACTGTTATGGAGCGGTTAGGCCTGCCTGGCATCTCATCTCCTGAAAACCCGTCATTCAGGTAGTATTTGTACTCATATACTCCGGCAGGCAGTTGCAATACGCGGGAAAAGATCATGGCAGATTTTCCTGCTGAAAGATTCTGTAATCCCGGAATACTTCCCGGACTGGCCCACTCGAACATGCTGCCGGTAAGATAAACCTTATCCGTTGCAGGGTTAAATCCCTGCCAAAACTGCATGTCTACGCGAAATTCCACTGCAAAGGTTTCGATGGGTTCAAATTGGGCCTGTATGCTATGGTTGGAAACAACGTTCGAAAATGTATAGGAAGTCAGTTTCCCCACCTGGTTGCCGTCTGCAAGAACCCCGGCAATCTCATAGCCGCTCTGGGGTGTTATAGTAAAGGTCTGGCTGCCTCCGTGGGCAACGCTAACCGCGCCTGAAGGGCTTATCGTGCCGCCAAAACCGGCCGTGGCCGTTATGGTATAGCCCAGGGCCGAGAAGCTAACCGAGATACTCTGGTTGGAAGTCACATTGGTAAAGGTATAGGAGTTGGGTGTACCCACATTGGTTCCGTTCACCTGAACCTGGTCAATCTCATAGCCGCTCTGGGGTGTTATAGTAAAGGTCTGGCTGCCTCCGTGGGCAACGCTAACCGCGCCTGAAGGGCTTATCGTGCCGCCAAAACCGGCCGTGGCCGTTATGGTATAGCCCAGGGCCGAGAAGCTAACCGAGATACTCTGGTTGGAAGTCACATTGGTAAAGGTGTAGGAAGAAGGGGTCCCAACATTGTTTCCGTTTATCAATACCTGGGAAATCTCATAGCCGGTCTGGGGCGTTATAGTAAAGGTCTGGCTGCCTCCCTGTGCTATGGTAATTACACCCGAAGGGCTGATGCTGCCCCCGGGCCCTGCTATGGCCGTAATGGTATGCATCACCGGACCTGTTTTTTCAGTAATCCTGATGTTGTCAAGCAACAATTCATATTCATCCGTTGTGTCCCAATGCCTGAAGGCTATATATGCCTGAGCCCCTGCCAGGCCGCTTATTTCCACGTTACGCTCCTGCCAGGCACCATCTGTAAGACGCTCGGTGAATACGGGGGTAAAGCTTTGTGGATTGTTGCCGGCCACTGAAACCAATATGCTGTATTTTTCCCTGGGCCAGGAAGGATCCTGGGCCTTAACAAAATAGGAGAGCTCAACGACGCCCGTCTGGGAAGTAATGGGAGGAGTTATCAACCAATTGTCGGGTCTGAGTGGTCCGCTGGTATTATCATAGGAGGCAGAAACAGCAGCAAACGCCCCGGTATGTGGCGAATGCCCGCTGGCAGTGCTGGCCAGCCTCCAATTTCTTCCATCCCCATCGGCATCTATCAAAGTCCAGCATGAAGGAGGCATTTGTCCTGAAGAGAAATCCTGAGATATAGGCACAGAAACCGCATCGCATTGGGTGGTTGCCTGGCTTGTAATACCCAGAGAATAGTTGTTTTGTGCTGTCACAGACCAAATCCTGTAATAATATGTGGTACTGCTGTTTAGTCCTGTATGAATGAACGCTACAGCATTTCCCCTATACAAAACGGAACCTCCACCAGGTAAAACACTCCCTTGCTGATAGGCAATACCATCCTGCGGGTTGCCGAAGGCGTTGGTTGTTGACCATGCAATCATTACCGGATTGTTATCCGGATTGGGCAACCAACTCAGTTCAATTCTGTCTGCCCCTGTAGCCGTTGCCTGAAACGACGTTGGAGGTGCCACATCCCCGAGCATATGGCTTACTACCTCCAAGGCTGAAAAGGCATTCAGTCTCCCTGACCCCAGTTTACCTATGAAATCAGGGTTTTGGGCATAATGGTTGTCAGTGGTTTGTACCAGAATATCCTTAACCTGGGATGCGCTCAGAATACCGGGGGCCAAAGAAATCATCAGGGCAGCCACACCAGATACATGCGGACATGCCATAGAGGTTCCGGACATGAAAGCATAAGCACTTTCTGTAACCGTGCTTGCCACTCCTGAACCGGGGGCAGAAACATCTACCCAATCGCCAAAATTTGAAAATCCTGATCGAACGTCTCTGTTATTGGTCGAGGCCACAGCCATGGCACCCATATAGGCAGCCGGATACCACAGGCCTCCATCGTTGTCATTGCCAGCCGCAAAAATGGTAATCCCACCCAACAGGATATTTCCGCCCCCATGGGCATTGAAGTAATCAATGGCATCGAGCTCAGCCTGGTTATATACACCCACTTCCTCATAACCCCAGCTGTTCTGTGATATGGCAGCACCATTATCGGCTGCGTATATCATGGCCTGAGGAATGCCACCGGAACCCGCACTGTTAAAAACCTGGCAGGACATAAGCCGCACACCATTGCCGCTGCCTGATCCTCCGGCAATGCCCGCGACTCCCCTTGAGTTGTTGCTGACTGCAGCAATGGTCCCGGCAACATGGGTTCCATGATCGCCTGGATGTATGGTGTCTGTGTTGCCAACAAAATTATACCCGATTCCCGGCCACATGTTCTGGGCAAGATCCGGATGATTGAATTGTATGCCATCATCCATCACCGCTCCAATAACCGAAGGACTTCCTTTGTGGATATGCCAGGCAGCCTGCATCCGTATGTCTATTCCCGATGTGCCGGCCTGCCCGCCTATAACCTGACCGGTATTGTTGAAATGCCATTGATTGTTCGGATACAAAGGATCGTTTGGTATCCAGGTATTTTTATCAGTCTCCGGTATTGCGTTCTCCACATCAAATAACTCAAACTCTATGGGAAGAACCTGCCGGATCCGAAAAAGCGGTTCTGCTATTTGAATGCCTTCCATCCCGGACAATGCTTCCACCACCTCAAGAACATCTGCCTTGGCTGCATATTCAATGTCGTACCACAGATGAAATCCCCATTGCCTGTGACGGTCCCTGTATCTGTGGGATGCGTCGGAGGCTTGGTAAACCATATCCATCAGGGGCGTCATACCGGTAAAAAGATACCTCCCGGCTATTTCATCCAAAGCGGATATTCCGGTCTTTGACAGGGCTCCCGATGAAGACTTTCTGACAGACAGGTCCAATTGTTTTTCGGCTTCCTCAGAAAACTTAACCCTGATTCTTCCCGGATGGTATGCATCCGGCTTAAGGTTTTCAAGAAGCACCGGGGGCCTGTCCCCGCGTTTCACCTCACTCCCGAAAGAGTTGAGCTGGGATCCGAAAACCAGAGTCAGGATAATCAGACCCAGGCGAAAAAACTTATTTTTTATCAGAAAGCTCATACGGTTTTAAAACTTCACATCCAGATTCTTACATAAATGTACAAAAATATGTTACCAAAAGCACAGGGATAAAAGATTGCAATGCATTTTTTCCTACATTTAAGCATCAAAGCCTTACATCATGAAATCATTCCCATCCCCATTATTGATTGCAGGCGGGCTTATGGTGCCACAATCCCTCATGGCACATCCCCTTGGCAAAACCTCCGGCCTTAACGATTACTGGCCCTGGATTATGGGTCTGGCCGTATTGCTTTTGGCCCTGCTTTGGTATCAGCAGTTGTTAGCGCTTAAGCGCAAAAAGCAACATCCATCAAACACCCGGGGCAGAATTCCCAATCAAATGATT
>CAZFOI010000168.1:0-4809 GCA_964520605.1 uncultured Bacteroidales bacterium | reverse complement strand
TCTCCAGCTTGCTGTCAAGTTCCCAGGCGTTATGCTGTTCAATCAGGTCAGACAAAACTCCCTGACGGGCAATCAGTTTGTCCATTTCCTCGTCAGACAGGGGTTCGCCAAATTTCAGGTTTACGGCTTCATATTCCTTAAGAATATCCACCACTTCCTGAACACCTTGTTCCACCACTTCCCTTACGGTTAAATTATCGTCCAGAAGGGGATCCTGGGCAAGGTACCCTACGCTATAACCGGGAGAAAACACTACCTGTCCCTGGAAAGATTTCTCTTCCCCTGCAATAATACGCATCAGGGTCGATTTCCCGGAACCATTCAAACCGATGATTCCGATCTTGGCCCCGTAAAAGAAACTCAGGTAAATGTCCTTAAGTACTTGCTTGTTGTTTGGAGGAAAGGTCTTGCTGACCCCAACCATTGAGAAAATGATCTTCTTATCGTCGCTCATAAAGTATATGTTATTGATCTGCAAAAATCGGAAAAAAAAACCGTTTTATGGGCATGTTCTCCCTGTCCTTTATTAACCGAATACTGGTAACTTTGCATGAAACCCAAAAATGCCCGGTGTTATGAAAAAACAACAAATCATCTCCTTTCTGAAAGACGTGGAAATATTCAGGGAACTCAGTGAATCCGAACTGGACCTGTTTTGCAACGAAATTGAGCACAAAGAATATAAAGAAAAAGCCATGCTGTTCGAAGAGAACACACCCGGCCACAAATACCTTTATGTGATCTTTGAAGGCGAAGTGGAACTGTATAAAAAAACCGTTTACGGAGACGAGAAGCGCCTGGCTGTTTTTGGAAAGTATGATTTTCTTGGCGAAGGCACCATGATGTCAGATGCGCCTCACTCAACCAACGCCCGGGCACTGAAAGCTGTTGAAGTCTTCTTTTTGAGCGGCAATCGTTTCCGTGCCATGTTCGAAACCCACCCTCAGGTTGCCCTGAAGGTTTTTCTTCGCATTTCCCAGATTATTTCCAGAAGGATGCGGCAGAGCAATTCCAGACTGGTAAATGTTGCCGCTCAGTACGAATCAGGCCGTACCCGAAGGGAACACGACCTATTGGGCGACAGGGATGTGCCCTATGAAGCATATTACGGCATCCAGACCCTGAGGGCACTTGAAAACTTTAACATCAGCGGGGTAACACTGAGTTTCTTTCCCCTTCTGATTGATGCCCTTGCCATGGTAAAAATGGCTGCTGCAAGGGCAAACCATGAACTTGGTCTGCTGCCATTGCCCATAGTCAATGCCATTGTAAGGGCCTGCCATGAAATCCTCAATGGAAAATTTCACAGCCAGTTTGTGGTAGATATGATACAAGGAGGCGCCGGCACTTCAACCAATATGAATGCCAACGAAGTAATTGCCAACCGGGCCCTTGAGCTGCTCGGTTACCAGAAAGGCGAGTACAGGCATTGCCATCCGAACAACCATGTGAATCTTTCCCAGAGCACCAATGATGCCTATCCCACGGCCATCAAAATTGCCCTTTATAACAGCAACCTTAAACTGGTTGATGTTTTAAAAAGTCTTATTGTGGGTTTCAGGGAGAAGGAAAAGGCATTTGAAAAAGTTATAAAAATGGGCCGTACGCAATTGCAGGATGCCGTGCCCATGACCCTCGGGCAAAGTTTTGGGGCATACGCCGCCACCCTTGAAGAAGAAATCAACCGCCTGAATGAAAATGCCGCCCTTTTCCTTGAGGTAAATATGGGAGGTACAGCCATTGGAACCGGGATCAATTCCGATCCGGATTATGCAGACAAGGTCATTCACCATCTGCAGCTGATCACAGGGCTCAATGTGAAACTGGCCGAAAACCTGGTGGAAGCAACCCAGGATACCGGTGCCTTTGTGATGTATTCATCTGCCGTAAAAAGGCTGGCCGTTAAGCTGTCCAAAATCTGCAATGACCTGCGCCTGTTGTCATCAGGCCCAAGGGCGGGACTAAATGAAATCAACCTTCCGCCCATGCAGCCAGGTTCCTCCATCATGCCGGGTAAAGTAAATCCGGTTATACCCGAAGTGGTAAATCAGATAGCCTTTAAGGCCATAGGAAATGACCTGACGGTGACCCTTGCTGCCGAGGCCGGCCAGCTTGAACTTAACGTAATGGAACCCATCATAGTGCAGAGCCTGTTTCAGAGTATCGAAATGCTGAAAAACGGCATGACAACCCTGTTGCATCGCTGTGTTAAGGGCATAACGGCCAATGAAGAACATTGCCGGGCTACCGTAATGAACAGCATCGGACTGGTTACGGCCCTGAATCCGGTAATTGGATATGAAAATGCAACGATTGTGGCCAAGGAAGCCCTGGAACAAAACAAGGGTGTATATGACCTTGTGCTCGAAAAAGGCCTTATGACAAAAGAAGAACTGGATGAAATGCTGCTTCCCGAGAACATGATCGCGCCCAAGAAAATGCCGCGTTAAGGCAAGAGGGCGCCGGAAGTCCGAACCTTAAATATACATAAACAATAGGGTAAGCGGTATCAAAATACCTGCTCCTGCTATCCAGGCACCCCTTCGGGTAATGCCGTTTTTTCCCTTCAGGACAAAAAGCCCGGTAATGGCCAGTATGATCAAGCCTGCGGCAAATAAATCGGCAAACCAGGTCCAGAGCTTTCTCGGACTGTTATAGTGTAGGAAGTTTACCTGGTGAAATACAGGCCTTTTTCTAATTGTCTCTATCTGTGCATATCCCGTTTCCGGGTTTACAATCACACTTCCGCCCCTTATGAATATCCGCAGATTCTGACCACTCTGAATCTGGGTCCGGTAAGCGTGTTCCTCTCCCAACTGTTCCAAAAAGAACATGGCCATCTCCTTTCCGGCTTCAGATGGAACTCCCCTGAGGTTCAGGCTTAGGGTATCCTGTCTGATGATATAATTCGGATTCCAGTCGTCCCGGTGGTTAAGGGCGATACCGGAAAGCCCGTAAATTATTGCCATTCCGAAAAAGAAATAGCCCAGATCGCGGTGAATGGCCCGGTTAATCTTACGAATCTTCATTTTCTGAAAGTTTGTTGTTGGCCTGAGAAAAAAGAAGGCCGCCTCATGATAAGGCAGCCTTACTCAATACCTTGGATTGATTACTTCACTTCGAAAGAAACCAATTGAATGTTCACACTGATTTTCGGGTCAATGCCTTTTTGCTTGAGCATTTCAACAGCCTGAAGGGTGGTTTCACATTCATGGCCGTCTTCATGTGCGTGATCATCTTCACACTCTTCGCCTTCTTCATGATCGCAGTCTTCGCCATGTTCGTGGGCCAGGGCGTCCATATTTGTTACGGTTGCCATCAATACACCTGTAATAACAATCTCGCTTCCTTCCATTTCAGGAGAAAACTGGCTGGCCATTTCACCCAACATTACCTGAATGCTGTATGCGCTGTCATCCATCTGAACAATACGCATTTTATCGCCACTGTTGCGGCACATATGACCTATAAGGCCGGTAAACTGTACGGTTTTCCCTTCAAAATCAAGGGGCGCGCTTACCAGTTCGGCAATGGTACGTGTTTCAACTGCTTCTTCAGCTTGTTTGGTTTGATTTCCGCATGCGTAAGCCAGCACTACGGTGAGCATAAGTACAAGAACTCTCTTCATTTTTGGTGGTTTTTGGTTCGGAATTATGGTCCTTAATAATGCTGCAAAATTAGTATTAAATTCAAATCTTTGGTAAAATTGCACTATTTTTACACCGATTTAACAAAATTCCCGGAAAACCCTTATTTCTATGGCTCAAAACAAGCTGCTTATAGCAAATATTCTGGCTGAATACCAGGCCTCCGTGGCAAGAATTGTTCTGTTTTCCGTTGGAGAAGCACCCTTTCCTCTGGGGGTAAAAAAAACCATCGATGTTCTGAAGGGAAATCGAAGTTCTTTTTTTCTGAACAACGACCTTCACCTGATGCAGACCTTCTCTGCCCTTACAGGGCTCACACGCGACCAGTTGTCTGATATCATCGATGTTCTGATACTTCAGAATCTTCTTCAGATTCAGACAATTTCCGAAGACGGGGAAGACTACACTGTTTTGCAATTGAGCAAAAGCGGGCAATCTTTTCTAAGCCACAGCCGGGAACCGGCTTTCGACCTGCTGCCTATCCTTATGGACATGGACGTTCCGGACATCCCGGAAGATGATCAGGATTTGTATTACAAATTAAAACTTGCCCGGCGCCAATTGGCCGAGGAGTACGATCTGCCCGCACACCTTGTTTGCAGTGATGGTATACTGCGGAATATGTGCCTGAGAAAACCACTTGAAAATGAAGAGCTTGAACGGATCAAAGGCATCAGCAGGGAATTTATGCAACTCTACAGCAAGCAGTTCCTTTATGTGATCCGTCAGTACACCACAAGAGAAAAAGGTTCCTGATCCCATGGAAATGCGCATGGGAGAACTGGCCGCACTGTTTACGGCCATGTGCTGGACGGTTACCGCCCTGGCATTTGAATCAGCGAGCAAAAAGGTAGGCAGCATTGCCGTTAACATCATCAGGCTGGTGATGGCCCTTGTGCTGTTGAGTCTGTTTTCATACATCAGAAGGGGCATGTTTCTCCCCCTGGATGCTTCCCTGCATTCCTGGATGTGGCTGGGCCTCTCAGGCATCGTTGGCTTCGTACTCGGGGATTTGTTCCTTTTCAAATCCTTTACCGTTATCGGATCCAGGCTGTCAATGCTGGTCATGACCCTGGTGCCTCCCATATCCGCATTTATCGGATGGCTTATTTTGGGCGAAACCCTGCAATGGATACACCTGGGGGGCATGTCAATGCCCATG
>CAZFOI010000167.1:0-4835 GCA_964520605.1 uncultured Bacteroidales bacterium | reverse complement strand
CCATTCGTCAATAAGTATCACCAGAGGCTGAGTCTCAAACGCCCCGTTTTTTCGTGCGTATGCATACGTTCTGGGTCTGGCACGCCCGTCGGTATAAACAATCAGCTTCCCGGCATCCAGCAATTCATCAGCCAGTGCGATGGCTGCCTCAAGAAAGCCACCCCCGTTACCCCTGAGGTCGAGAATCAGCCGTTGCATGCCCTCGGTCCGCAATTTTTCCAGACCACGAAGAAATTCAGCATGTGTGGTGGCTGAAAATTTGTTCAGTCTGATGTATCCGGTTTCCGGATCGGCCATATAGGCTATATCCAGGCTGTAGGAGGGGATTTTGTCACGAACAAGAGTGAAATGCATGGTTTCCCCAACCCCGCTTCTAAGTATCTCCACCCTGACTTCTGTGCCCTTTTTCCCTTTAAGCCTTGAAACCACCTCGTCTGTCGACATGCGAACACCTGCAATGGGTTCGCCTTCGACGCTAATGATCCGGTCACCGGCCATCAGGCCGGCTTTTTCGCTGGGTCCTCCGGCAATCGGACTGATGACTACCACAGTGTCGCTCATCATATTAAACTCAATGCCAATGCCTTCAAAACTTCCCATAAGGGGGTCGTTCATTTCGCGGAAAGCCCGGGCAGGTATAAAGGCGGAATGAGGGTCCAGTCCTTTGAGCAGTGCGTGAATGGCTTCTTCGGTCAGTGCCTCCCTGTCAATGGTGTCAACATAGGAATCCAGAATAAAAGACAGTATGTTGCTGATTTTGTCACTTCTTTCAATCCCGACATTAAAGAACCTGGTTTGCTTCCCGCTGCGGTTTCTTTGCATGGTGGTGCCAATATAGAATCCTGCCATCAGGACAAGGGCAAGCAAAACAGGCAGGTAAACCCTGATCCGGGTGTATTGACCATTGTTATTTTCCATCGGAACCCTGTATTTTTTTTATCAAATTGCTGGTAGAAAAACCTTCAACCAAATCCATTGCAATAACCTTACCATTTTTTTTCATAACAAGATCATATCCAACAATGGTTTCCGGACTGTAATCACCACCTTTAACCAATACATCCGGTTGAATGCGTTCGATCAGCCCTATAGGGGTATCTTCTTCAAAAACGATTACGGCATCAACATACAAAAGGGAAGCCAAAAGTGTTGCCCTGGTTTCCATATCATGCAATGGCCTGCCGGGTCCCTTGAGACGCTTCACCGATTCATCGCTGTTCAGTCCGATTATCAGGATGTCTCCCAGTTCCGCAGCTTTGGAAAGGTATTCCAGGTGGCCTTTGTGAATCAGATCGAAACATCCATTGGTAAAAACCAATTTTTTGCCATTGTGCCGCCATGCCTGGAGCAGGGTGTCGAGTTGTGCCAGCCGGCTGCTGTCAAATATCCTGGATTGTATGATGCCTATTCGGTTTTTCATTTGCAAACGGTTTTCGACCAGGTGTCTGTTTTTAGAACAATCTTTGAAGACTCCTTGTTCATTGCGCAGCAATGTCTTTTCTGCCTTTTAGGGTAAGGAACAACCAACCAAGAGAACCAAACAATATGATAACCATGGTTTGGGTAAAATGGGATATGAAGGCATAGGAGAAAGCGGCTTCTGAAGCAATGGAGTATAGTTCTGTAAGGGTTAAGATGGTTAAGAAGTGGTAGGTCCCCAGCCCTCCCGGAACAGGCGCTGCAATACCCAGACTTCCAACGGCAAGCAGGGTAAGCCCAGCAGAAACCGACAATCCTGAAGTAGATGCCAGGGCAAAGAAGCAAAGATATACCATCAGGAAATACAATCCCCAGATAAGAAAACTGAGAGTAATGAACAGCGGTTTGTTGCTAACCCGCGTAAAGGAGAACAACCCGCTGCGCAGACCTTGCCAATGTCTTCGGATTTTATGGAAAAAACTGCCTTCCCGGGCGTGTTTCAGTTTTTTTCTCAGCAAAAGCAATAGGATTACTCCTGCTGTCATAAAAATGAAAGCAGCCATTATAAGCCAGACCCAATGTCCGGAACCTCTTTCCATAAGCGGTGCATAAAAGAAGGTAATGAGAAAGTTTCTGATAAAACCGAATTGAAACAGTATGATAGACAAGACAATCAGAAACAGGCAAACCATGTCGAAGATTCGTTCTGTTACCACAGTGCCTACCAGGCTGTTGAAAGGAACCCGGCTTTTGCGGGAAAGAAGGACACAACGGGTAATCTCTCCCAACCTGGGTACTGCCAGATTGGCCAGATAGCCCGATAACAAAGCGGCAAATGTTTGTGAAAGGGGAGGGGACGGAGAAACAGGCGCAATCAGCTGATTCCATCGAACAGCCCTGAGCAGGTGGCTAAGCATGGCCGCAACTCCGGCAAGGATTATCCAGCCATAATTTGCCTCCCTGAACTCATTGATCAGAAGCACTCTGTCCTGTCCTTTGAACACCAGCCAAAGCAACAGCAATCCCATGCTCAGGGACAAGATGATCTTAAGAAATCTCTTGACAATTGGTTTCAAAGCCCGGCTTGTTTGAATTGTCAAAGTTAGGGCTTATTAACAAATTTGGGTTTAAAAATCTGGCCGGGGTTTTGTTTGCTTGAAAATGAGCAAAAAAATGCGTATTTTTGCATACTAAATTTCAAACAGTCAACTCGCTACATACATGGAAAAACCCAAGGTGCTTTTTGTCCAACAGGAAATCACCCCTTATCTCAAGGAGACACATATGGGGCATATCGGGCGGTTCCTGCCTCAGGGAATTCAGGAAAAAGGCAAAGAGATACGTACCTTTATGCCCAGGTACGGATGCATCAATGAGCGCAGAAACCAATTGCACGAGGTAATCCGCTTGTCGGGAATGAATTTGGTTATCAACAACAATGATCATCCCCTGATCATAAAGGTGGCCTCGATTCAGTCAGCCAGGATGCAGATTTACTTTATTGATAACGAAGATTTCTTTCATCGCAAATTTACCCTTGCGGGAAAAACGGGACAACCATTTGCCGATAATGACGAAAGGGCCATTTTTTTTACCAGGGGTGTGCTTGAAACGGTTAAAAAACTTGGATGGACCCCTGATTTGGTCCACTGCAACGGCTGGTTTACTTCCCTGATGCCGTTTTACCTGAAGGTTGCGCTGAAAGACAACCCCATGTTTTCTGATGTGAAGGTTGTTTATTCTTTGTACAACGATGGTTTCAGCGGGCCGCTAAGCCCGGAGCTTCATAAAAAGATGAAGACCAAGGATATTGCTGAACAATTGTTGAAAAGGTATGAAAATCCGGATTATGTTTCCATCAGCAAGGCCGCCATGGAATTGTCCGATGGCATTATCTTCGGGGAGCCGGAGCTCAATCCGGAACTGGAAGCATATGCGCGTTCTCTTGGCAAACCCTTACTGGAGTACCAGGCAGAAGACAAATATGTTGATGCATATAACATTTTTTATGATGAAATATTGGTAAAGGAAACCGTGAGTACAGAATAAAATCCTTTACTTTTGCGTTCAGCTTACCGAAAACAGGATTTTGTCAAATAAATACTACCGACCTTTGAAAACAGACATATCCCCCCGGTCATCCGGGGGTTTTTTCACCGTTTTTTCGCGATTGATTCTGATCCTTGGTATAATGCCAGGGTTTTTCGCGTGTACCGAACCCGATGATATAGGTCTTGGTCTTATAGACGGCAGGGCCTCCTTCAGCAGGACAGACACACTGACCATCCTTGCCTATACCCTTGAGGCAGACAGCATTATCACCAACCTTGAAGACGATAATATTCTGGGGGTGATGCATGATCCTGTTTTTGGGAAAACCCGGGCAAGCATGTTTTTTCAGTTTCGCCTGCCAAGAAATAACTTTTCCCTGGGAGAGGACCTCTCGTTTGACTCCATTGCCATGTATTTTTCATACTCAGGGAAATATTACGGGAATATCGAAAGTTTTCAGCAACTAAGGATTTATGAACTCAGCGGGCATTTGCCCGATCAGGACTCCATTTATTCCACTCTCAGGGTGCCATTTTATCCTGATCCTATCGGTATTGCCCAAATTCGTCCTGCTCCTACAGACAGTGTACCTTCAGATACTTTGATGCTTGCGCCCCATTTCAGGGTTCGGCTTTCAGACGACTTTGGAAAAAAGATTATTGCCGCCAATGGGACAGATGCTTTTGCCAGTGTCCCGAACTTTCTGGAGTATTTCAAAGGCTTGCATGTTACGGTAGAAGACAATATTACGGAAACCGGGTCCCTGTTCAACATCAGGATGTTTTCGATTTTCACCCGCCTGAGTCTTTACTACAGGGCAGACACCCTGCCCCAAAGGCAGGACTTTTATATCAGTGATTTTGCCAAAAGGTCCAATGCCTTTGATCACTTTGGATATGCTGAAACCCACCCGTATCTGCAGCAGCAACTGACATCTCAAAACCCCGAAATGTATGGAGACAGTTTGCTCTTTGTTCAGTCCATGGGAAGACTCAGGGTTCACATAAGGATTCCTCATTTAAAAACTCTTGGTGGAACAGGAGTTACGGCAGTAAACCTTGCCCGGCTGATTGTTCCGGTGGCCGAAGGGTTTTCCATACCCGAAGTCTTCCCTGAGCCGGAAAGACTGGTGCTTATGCAAAAGGGCGAACAAGGCAGGATGTTACATATTTCCGATTATTTGCTTGGGGATGATTATTTTGGCGGGAACTATGATGCGGCTAAAAAACAATATTCCTTTAATGTGACCAGGTATATTCAGTCTGTACTGGATGGCAGATCAGATGAAGATGGTTTGTACCTGTATGTAAGAAACCAAGCACAGAATGCATCAAGGGCCGTTCTGCATGGTCCGGGACGCATCG
>CAZFOI010000166.1:0-4840 GCA_964520605.1 uncultured Bacteroidales bacterium | reverse complement strand
TTACCCTGCTTCTGGAAAGTTATGATTTTCTCGGAATGATTGATGCCATCAGGGCTAAGGCAAGGCTGTCCATTGAGATGGAAGCCGGCCAGCCGGACATTGCAGATTCTCCCGTTATTGACTGGATACAGGCCCGTCATCCTTTGTTGTATATGGCATACAAACCCCAGAGAAAACATGTGGAACCCATGAGCCTGTCTCTTGATACTGAGAATCGCATCCTGGTGGTTTCGGGTCCGAATGCCGGCGGAAAATCCGTGGCACTGAAAACCTGCGGACTTGTCCAGTACATGCTGCAATGCGGACTGCCCGTTCCCATGGCCGAGCACTCAAGGGCAGGCGTTTTTGAACGCATTTTTATCGACATCGGGGACCAGCAATCCATTGAAAACGATTTGAGTACATACAGCTCTCATTTGCTGAACATGCGGTATTTCATGGAGCATGGAGACGAAAAAACCTTGTTTCTGATAGACGAACTGGGTGCCGGAACAGAACCCAGGATGGGGGGAGCCATAGCCGAGGCAGTGCTAACCGGTCTCAATGCACAAAAAGCCTTTGGTGTGGTTACCACGCACTACGCCAACCTGAAATTGATGGCCGGCCGGCTTAGCGGCATCATCAATGGTTCCATGTTGTTCGACAGCAAAAACATGAAGCCATTGTTCCGGTTAAAGACCGGAGCCCCCGGAAGCAGCTTCGCTTTTGAGATTGCAAGAAAAATCGGTTTTCCCGAAGACATCCTTCGTCATGCAGCAGGTTTGGCCGGCAACCAAACGATAGATTTCGACATCCAACTCCAGGATATGGAAATAAAAAAAATTGAACTGGAGGAAAAGGAAAAGCAATTGCGTGGGGCCGAGGCCTTCCTGTCTGAAATGATCGATAAATACCAGCATCTGTCTTCCGATCTCGAAAACAGAAAATCAGAAATCCTTATTGAAGCGCGCAGGCAGGCAAAAGAAATCCTTAGCGGCACGAATCAATTGATTGAAAACACCATCAGGCAAATCAGGGAATCCCAGGCAGACAAGCAAAGGACCCTCGAAGCCCGGGAGCAGCTTCAAGATGAATTAAGGCAACACCATAAAGCCCTTGAAGCCGATCAAAAGAAGAAAAAAAAGCCCAAGCTTCCGGCAGAAGTGCGCGTATTACCGGGTATTCCGGCTTCGGGTAATGCCGTAAGAATAATCGGACAGGCCAATATAGGCGAAGTCATCAGCGTGTCAGGACAGCAGGCCCTGGTTTCCTTCGGAATGATGCAGATGCGTGCCCCTCTCTCCCGTTTGGAAATTGTAGACAAAAAACACATCACGCGTTCATTATCGGGTACAACTTCAAAACAACCGCGTTTCGATCTGAATGAAAAAGCAGTGGCATTTTCTCCTGTTCTGGACCTCAGGGGGTCAAGGGCGGAAGAGGCACTTCGTAAACTGGGCGTCTACCTTGATGACGCCATCCTGCTTAGCATTGGCCAGGTAAAAATACTTCACGGGAAGGGCGATGGCATTTTGCGCATGGCCATCAGAGACGCTCTGGCAAAGAGAAAAGAGGTTAAACGCTATTCCGATGATCACCCCGATCGTGGCGGTGCCGGAGCCACCATCATCGACTTAAAATAACAGGACCCGAATCTTTTATTCTTCGAAGAGTTCCAGTTGATTTTCGGTAATAAATGACGGAGGGGGCATCTCCGGACGATAGCGCTCTACATAGCTGTTTACCAAGTGTTTAATAAAACGAACAGGGGTAGTCCCGTTCATTTTGCAGTAGCGCTCAAGGGCTGCCTTTTGGCCTTCGGTAAGTTTGAAGCTATACTGTTTGAAGCGCAGGGGACGTCTTTTGGGTTTTCTTTTTGCCATGGCACAAGCTATTTTTCTCTTAATAAATAGACTACGGTTGGAAAGTGGTCGCTGTATCCCCCAAGGTATACCCCTCCTCCGAAGGAGCGGAAAGGATATCCCTGAAAACGTCCCGAAGGCTGCCTTAGAAACGGGCGGTTAAACACCTCGGCACGGTAATAGGCAAGGGTGGAAAAATCCCTGTCAAGCAAACCGGGGCTAAGCAATATCTGATCGAACAAACTCCAGGTATCCCTCCAGGCATTGGAACCAATGCCTCTGCGAAACAGGGCTTCAAAGGGATTAAACAACTCGTCCGGTCCGATGCCATCGCGCGAGGCACGTCCCCTGAGGTGCCGCCTGACGCTAACATCTGTTGGATTGTCGTTCAGGTCTCCCATAAATAACACTTTGGCGCCAGGTTCAGCAGCCTGAATGGAATCTATGATGGCCCTTGCAATATCGGCTGCTGCAACCCTTAATGGCCTGCTTCGGCGCTCACCCCCTACCCTGCTTGGCCAGTGGGCCACAATAAAGTGCATGCGCTCACCAAGCAGTTCCCCTGTAAGTAACAGCTGGTCGCGCGTTCTAAAGTCGGGACGCCCCGGAACCACGGTTCTGTATGGCTTGCTGCTGATGTACCTGAAATAGGCCGGATTATAAAAAAAAGCCACATCAACGCCCCTGCCGTCCGGTCCTTCATAATGGACTACCTGATAGTTACGCTGCCTGATCAGGGGATGGCTTGCCAGGTCTTCAAGTACGCGACGGTTTTCTACCTCAGACAATCCCAATACAGCCGTTCCGTCGGGCGTCATATCCTTTCCCAATTGATCAATAACCTTTGCCAGATTGTCAAGTTTTTCAAAATACCTTGCCGAGGTCCATCGGTTGCTGCCCTGGGGGGTAAATTCCACGTCGTTTATCCGGTAGTCCCTGATGGTATCAAAAAGGTTTTCAACATTGTAAAAACCAACAGCCACCGTAACAAACTGCCTTCTGTCTACAGGAGGTTCAGTGCCCGCGACGGGACTGGAGGCGAAAGTCCAAACGGAAAAAAGGAGAAACAACAAATGACAAATTGGCTTTTTCATGCTTAAATCCTTATTTTTGAATTCTCAAAAATAATCATTTTGGATTATCAAGCCTTATAATTAGCCATCCATTCTATACCTGCTCCTATGAATTACTTCCAAGGGACATTTAAAACCATGCTCACCGGCCTTGCCATGTTGGGGGCCTGTGGTGTGCTTAGCGCACAGATTGTTACCGATCCGCCTGAAGGTTTTCTTCCGCCGGACACCCTGGCCAGGCAACCCGATATTCCGGTAATTACTCTTGATGCAGCCGAGATTGAAGGCGATGCTGATTCTCATGACATTTCCAGCCTTTTGCAAGGCTCCAGAGACATCTTTGTGTCCACGGCCGGATTTAATTTCGGATCGGCCAGATTCAGAATCCGGGGATACGATTCCGAAAATACGCTGGTAATGATTAACGGGATCACAGTGAATGATCCGGAAACCGGCAGGGCCTTCTATTCTACCTGGGGCGGTCTGAACGATGCCACCCGAATGACCGTTGCCCATAACGGGATAGGCATATCCAGCGAAATGTTCAGCGGTGTCGGGGGGGCAACCAACATCATTACCCGGGCCAGCCAATATGGGGCTACCACCCGCATCACCTACTCTAATTCTAACCGAAGTTATGCCCATCGCAGCATGTTCACCCATGCCACCGGCATGCAGGATAACGGATGGGCACTAACCCTCTCAGGCTCGAGAAGGTCTGCTCCGGAGGGCTATGTTAAGGGAACCTTTTATGATGCTTGGGCTTATTTTGTTTCAGGAGAAAGAAAGATAGACAACCAGTACAGTGTCGGATTAACCGCTTTCGGCTCGCCTTCCAGAACCGGAAGACCCGGGGTGGCAACACAGGAAGTATATGACCTGGTGGGAGACAATTACTACAATCCGAACTGGGGTTTCCAGAATGGAGAGATTCGCAATTCCCGTGTAAACCAATACCACACCCCATACCTGATATTGTCGCATTTCTGGACACCATCAACTCAAACAGAAATTAACACCAGCGCAGCTTACACCTTTGGGAGGGGCGGGTCAACCGCACTTAACTGGTATGACAGCCACGCATCCTATGATGACTGGGACTTTCATCTGGCCGGGGATCCTCGTCCCGATTACTATCGCTGGCTTCCCAGCTATTATAAGACCGACCCGGTAATGGCAGCCTATCTTACGGATATGTGGCAGAACAATGAAGCTTTCAGACAAATCAACTGGGACTGGCTATACAATGCCAATCGCAAAAACCTCGGCATGGTTGAGAATGCCAATGGGGTGCAGGGCAATACAGTTACCGGTTTGCGCTCTAAATATATAGTGGAGGAAAGGCGCAATGACCGGAGACAGTTTGTTTGGAATACAAACCTGGTTCATAAATTATCCGAAAGGCATATTCTTTCCGGTGGCATCAATGCCTCCATTGCCAAAACCAGGCAGTTCAAGGTAATGACAGACCTGCTTGGAGGAGACTGGTGGCTCGACATCGACCAATTCGCCGAGCGGGACTTTGCAGACAACATGATGGCACAAAACGACCTTCGCAACCCCAACAGGCTGATCAGGGAGGGAGACCGTTTTGGGTACGACTTTACCGGAAACATCAACACTTTTGGAATCTTTGGGCAAAGCGAATGGATACTTCCCAAGTGGGACTTTTTTGCTGCAGCCAATCTCTCCCAGACCACATTCTGGCGGACAGGCCATATGCAGAACGCCCGCTTCCCCGACAACTCCTATGGAGACAGCGAAAAACACAACTTTACCAACTTTGGTCTGAAAGGAGGCATTACATATAAAATTACCGGACGCCACTATCTTACGGCCAATACAGCATATTTGACCCGGGCACCGTATTTCCGGGATGCATACATCTCTTCCAGGGTCAGAGACCATGTTATTGACAACCTGGAC
>CAZFOI010000165.1:0-4872 GCA_964520605.1 uncultured Bacteroidales bacterium | reverse complement strand
CCTGCGCCTTCCAATGCCAGTTTGTCTTCAATGTCTGCCTGAACAAAGCGATCAAAGATGGCCTGCTGTCTTTCTTTTGGAATACCTATGCCTGAATCGGTTACAAAGAACTCCAGTGATGCTTCTTTTTTTATACATCCAAAACTTATGCTTCCATTCCCGGAGTATTTTATGGCGTTTTTAATCAGATTTGACAAGATGGCCAATAGTTTTTCCTTATCGGTGATGACAACTGACTCGTTCTCCGGAAACCTTGCAAAAAGTTCCAGCCGTATTCCCTTAGAGTCAGCCTGGTCCTTAAATAATTTATACAGCAAATCCAGTTGTTTGTTAATATCTGTTGGCTCTGCCACAACTTCAACCACTCCTGCTTCAATTTTGGAGATGTCTACCAGATTGTTGGTTAAATGTAGCAATCTGTTGATGCTTTTTTCAATGACATCTATGTACTTCGATTGGCGGTCGAGAGAAATGTCCGGATTTTTTAACAACTCGGTAAAACCAATTATCCCGCTCATGGGGGTTCTGATTTCATGGCTGATGTTTGCCAGAAAGGCCGATTTTAATCGATCGCTTTCCATGGCTTTGTCTTTGGCAATCGTGAGTTCCTGGTTCATCTGCCTGAGCATTTTCGTCCTGACGTTTACCCTGTGCTGAACCAGTAGCGAAAAAGCCAATGCAATCAGCAGGGCTGAAACAGAAATAATGATTATCCAACGGATGTGTTCTGGCACAAATCTCCCCACATCTTTGTCGAACCATTTTTTTATAGACTGATAATATTCAGATTTTGGATCGTTCTGTAAAGCAGATAGGTGGCGATCGAATCGTTCAACCAGCTCGGGGTTTATCTCCTTTGGAAAGGCAAAAAAGAGCTCTGTCGGACGCAAGATTATTCCTACAGCCAATAATTCGGCATCAAATAATTCAGAGAAATAGAAAAAACGATCCGCAATAATGGCGTCAATTTCCTGCCTTTTTAAAGCCTTAACCGACACTGTATAATCATCGAAAGAAATCAGGTCAAAGCTTAGCTCAGACTCTTTGGCAAGTAGGTCTATTAAGAATTCTTCCTGTATGGATGCCCTTAAAACACCGATTCTTTTATTTGTTAAATCCAGTATGGACCGGATCCCAGATTCCTTTGTGGTGAAAATCTCCAGCCATGACCCCAAAACCGGAAGGGTAGAGAAAATGTACAGGCTTTTACGGATATCGGAATATGCCATATCGGGCAACACATCAATTTCTCCGGTTTGCAGCTTTGATAGCAGGGCGGCCCATTCCCCAGCCTGATATTCAATCTTAATATTTTCTTTCGCACTGATGTATTTGATAATATCTATGAAAATGCCATCGGGTTCGCCTTTGCTGTTAATAAAAACTTTTGGGGGGTTATCGTAAACACCCACCCTGATAACCTGCTGCCTGGTTGCTTCTGATTCTGAATGAACCGAATGAATGGGCAAAAAAAGAACGAGCAGGGCCAAAAGAAAATTGATGCGGTTGATGTGCATGTGTCCGGACATTTTTAATATCTTTATTACCAAACTCTGGGTGTTTCCCGTTTGCTTTTTATATTGGGTGCTATTTTAAGCTGTTCTGATAATGAAAGATAATAAAAATATCGAACCGGTTCAGATTTTTACCGGCATGGCCTGGGAAGCCCAGCTGCTCAAGAATATCCTTGAGAACAATGGCATCAATGCCTTTATCACCAATGAGCAAATTGGTACCCTTGCGCCATTCTACATAACTCCGGGTGTGGGTGCCGTAGGTCTGCTTGTGTCTTCAGCCGATGCTGAAAAAGCCCGGGAAATCGCTGCAGCCTTTCAGTCTGAAGGAACAGGAGAAGCAGCTGACTCCGATGAGGCGCATTAGTATTTATTGATTCTGATTGCCGGGACTGATTTCAGACTATCTCCCGGGATATTCCTGTTTCCCGTTTGCATATCGTGCAAACCTGCCCGCATCAGGTAAGTGCACATTGTCGTAATGTGGCCATGGCCATCCGCCAAATTGGGTGGCCCGGAAATCGGAGATAGCCTGCCTGATTTCTTCCTGGGTATTCATTACGAAAGGGCCGTGCTGCACCATGGGTTCATTGATTGGCTGTCCTTGCAATAAGAGAAGGAAAGAAGGCTGGTCACCATTGGTGATTAACGGACTCTGGTCTGCCATGAGTTCGGCAGAATGATAGGGTGGGAGGGATACTCCGGCAATTTGAATGCTGTTTCCCCTATAAAAATAAATGGCTCGTTTCACACCTGCCGGGGCAGGAGGAAGACTCCAACTGGCTTCAGGGTCCATTTCTATAAGCCATATACCCACCTGATTATCCGGATCTGCGGCCCAGGAGTCGGGCGCAGGCGGAGGTGCAACAGCCTGATCCAAACTGCCGGAAATTACTGTGACTTTCGTTTTCAGGCCTTTATCATCTTTGTGAATGAATTTTGGAATGTTTTCTGCCCAGAGCATGGCAAAGTGGGGTTTGCAAAACTTTTTTGCAGCAGGCAGATTCAACCAGATTTGAAACAACTCCAGTGTGTTTCCCCTGTCCTGATGCAGAAGGGGAAACATTTCACTATGCTGAAGTCCGGATCCGGCCGTCATCCATTGCACATCTCCCTCTCCGTATCTGCCGGCGGCACCATGGGAGTCTGAATGATCCACAAATCCCTCCAGTACAATGGTAACCGTTTCAAAGCCCCTGTGGGGGTGAGCCGGAAAGCCCGGAATCCTTTCACCATGATACATTCTCCAACCATCTTTCACAGTAAAATCCTGGCCCAGATAGCGTCCCTGAAGGGATGCCGCAGGTCCCAAATCGGGATTGCCTTTGGGATAAAAATCCTGGTGATGAACGCAGAAAAGAAACGGGTCTATGGTTTGCCAGGTAAACCCCAGGGGGGTGATGCCTGAAATCAGTTTGTGGTACATAATCATGCGCTTTGGCATGCAATGTAACGAATTATTCTGATACTCGGATTTGCAAAAGCCAATGCCATTATTACAATGCACTCAGGTTCCACAGTAAGTGCGGTAGCTTATGTCTCCATCCGGTGGAGGCTGACGGTATTTATCCCATAAAGGATTGTCTGTATATGGATTTGTAACCGCTTCGAGCATTTCATTAAATGATTGTTTGTTGCCCGCTACAGCAGCGCTCAGTGCCTCTTCGGTAAGGTGGTTTCTGGGTATGATACGGGGATTGGCTTTCTTCATAATTGCAACGGCCTGACTGTTTGTGCTTCCTTCTTTATTAAGCCGGGCATGCCATTGTTCTTCCCATTGTTGCCATTCAGCTTCCCGGAAGGCAGGCTGTTTTTGGATAAGGCTGTTTTCAAGCATGATAAAGGCATTGGTGTAATCCGCCTTATGCAGTTGCATAAAATGTAAAAGATTGTCTGCCAGAAATTTATCTTCCGGCATATGTTGGTTAAGCCCAAGTTTTCGCCTCATCATGGCCAACCACTTTGATTCGAATATGCCAGGGAAGTCATCCAGGACTTCCCGAGCCATTGCAATGGCGTTGTTTTCATCCAGATCAATCAGAACAAGCAGCGTGCCAGCCAGAACACCCAGGTTCCAATGCAGGATTTTTGGCTGGTTCCCAAATGCATAGCGCCCATGGCTGTCAATTGAGCTGAAAACGGTTTCAGGGTCATATACATTCAAAAAAGCACAGGGCCCGTAGTCGAATGTTTCTCCGGCGATGCTTGTATTGTCGGTATTCATTACTCCGTGAATGAAACCCACCCGCATCCATTCGACTACCAATGAGGCCTGAACCTCCATAACTGCTTTCAGTAATTCAAGGGCTGGCATGGGTTTTTCTGAAATCCCGGGGAAGTGTCTTGAGATTACATATTCGCAGAAAGCAGAGAATTCCTCAATGGAAAGGAAGCGTCTTGCGTATTCAAAAGTCCCAATGCGCAGGTGACTGGATAGAAGACGTGTCAGCACAGCCCCCTGATGAAGGTCTTCTCTTCTCACCTTTTCCCCCGTGAGTGTAACAGCCAGACTGCGGCTTCCCGGAATTCCCAGGGCATGCATGGCCTCACTAACCAGGTATTCCCTAAGCATGGACGCCAGGGTGGCTTTGCCATCCCCATTACGGGAATAGGGGGTTCTGCCAGATCCCTTTAACTGGATGTCCCATCTTCTCCCGTTTTGATCAATGTGTTCTCCCAAAAGAATGGCCCTGCCATCTCCCAGGATGGTGAAATAACCAAACTGATGGCCTGCATATGCCTGTGCCAAAGGCTCTGCTCCAGGAGGCATACTATTGCCAGAAAAAACAGCTGCAGCCTGGGAAGGCTGGTGTTGCAGAAAATCCAGACCCAGGCTTCCGGCAAGCCTTGTGTTAAACAAAAAAAGTTCCGGTGAAGGAACTTTTTCCGGCTCCACTATGGAAAAAAGCTTTTTAGAAAGTCTGGTGTAGGAATTGTCAAATTTCCATCCGGGATTTGTCATAGCCTGGTTCCCGATGTCAATAATAATCGGTTGATTAATTATAAAGCTGGGAGGCATCTACATAAATCAGGTAGTCTTTGATTTTATCGCCTTGCAGTTTAAAAGTATTGGAAAACCAGGCAGACAATTGGCTGTCGTCGTGCCGGGTGTAGGTAACCCTTCCGTTCATAAACATAGCCTCTCCTGACATCCAGGTTTCAATCTGATCATGGGAAACGCCCTTAATGGATTGGTAAAAACCCTGAAGAAAAGCAAGGATGTTTTCTTTGCCTTCAACCTGAGGCATATTGGCAAACCTGAAAACGGCGTCTTCCGAGAGGAAACTGAGGAAGGTGTCTGTATCGGCACTATCGATGGCCTTAAAGACCTTTTGAACATCTGTAAGCTTCATGGTAT
>CAZFOI010000164.1:0-4887 GCA_964520605.1 uncultured Bacteroidales bacterium | reverse complement strand
ACGTTTGAGCTCCCTTCTGAGAAAAAAGTCCCTGAATGCGTTTCTGATCCAGTTGGGCATATTACAGGCGCTTTATGATAGCACAAAAATAAGAAGTATTTGCAATCCCACAGCCCTCAAAGCAGATATCCTTTGAATGCAATAAAGCTATTGGTCTCTTTGCCAAACAGACGCAATTTCTCCTATATACATCCGGTGATAATCTTTTGCAGGATACATGCGCTCTATTTCAAAGGAGAGGAAATTTCCCGGTTTAATGTCGTCATAGTACAACTTTCTGCATTCAAGCACCAGACGTGCCTGACGAAATGCCACATTTCCCATGGGGGTTATCATGGGATCAAGTCCCTGAACCTGCATCTTATCGGTATCTTTTCCCGAGTGTGTTCCGCAAAAGTCTAAGATCGGACGATGCACCTCGTCAAAGAAATTGAGCGTGTAATGGGCATGCTTTTCCAAAAACAGATAGGTATAGCGCTGGGGCCTTACAAAAATTACGGAAACCGGCTTTTTCCAGAGGAATCCGGCACAACCCCAGGAAGCCGTCATCATGTTGTATGATGCTTGCTGTCCTGATGCAATAAGCATCCACTGATTGCCGATCAGATCGAATATATTGTCATTGATTTGAGAAGGATTCAAGGATGTGAACAACCCATCCATTTCCAGGGACTTCATATTATTCATTATTTTTGGGGTTAATTCCGATTCAATATACAGGAAAGGCAAAGGTAATCAGATTGATGGAAATTATCATTCTTGGAACGGGAACATCTCAGGGAATACCGGTAATCGGCTGCAATTGTTTTGTTTGCAACAGCACCGACAGCCGGGACAAACGCCTGAGAACCGCTGCCCTGATTAAAACCAGGGATGCATCATTGGTGATTGATGCCGGTCCGGATTTCAGACAACAAATGCTTCGCATTCAAAACGGAGTGCTTGATGCCATCCTGATTACCCATGCCCACAAAGATCATGTGGGAGGTCTGGATGATGTCAGGGCGTACAACTGGCTTCAGAAAAAACCCATGGATGTATATGCAGGTATTGAATCTAAAGAAGCGGTAATGCGCGAATTACCCTATGCGTTTGAAGAAGATAAGTATCCGGGTGTACCACGGATAAATCTTTTGAGCATCCCTGAACAAGACTTTCTGATAAACCGGACACGGGTTACTCCATTTTTCGCCATGCACGGTCAAATGCCGGTAACCGGATTCCGGGTGGGGGATTTTTCTTACCTGACTGATGCCAATTATATAGAAGATAAGGAACTGGAAAAAATGAAGGGTTCCCGCTTTATGGTATTGAATGCCTTGCGCAAGGAGAAGCATCACTCACATTTTTCTCTCGCTGAAGCCATTGATATAGTTAACAAAATCTCACCGGAGATGGCATGGTTCACCCATATAAGCCATCAATTGGGGCGTCATGCAGAGGTTGAAACGGAGCTTCCGGCGAATATCAGGCTTGCCTACGATGGCCTGAGGATTGCCATGTAAGCCTATTTTTCTATGCTTACATATTTTAGCACAAGGTGGTTCAATGGATTGTTATGCAGCCCCTTCACATAATGTGGAACTACCCTTACAGATTGATCATAGAAAAGAAATACCACGGGAGCTTCTTCTTGGATCATGAGATCCATCTCCCTGTATAATGCCAGCCTGGTGGTATCATCCCGGGCAAGAAGGGCTGCTTCATAAAGCTTATCGAATGCACTGCTGGAAAACCTTGTGTAATTGGGTCCTGCAGGAGCACGGTTAGGGCTGTAAAACAGGGCGAGGAAGTTTTCGGCATCTGGATAATCTGCTATCCATGAAGCCCGGAAGAAAGGGGATTCGCCCCTGGCCATGGCTTCTCTCAGGGTGGCCGGAGGCAATACGTCAACAGAAATTCTTATCCCGATCCGGGACAATTCAAACTGCAGGAATTGTGCTATATCTGCATACATGGCATTGGTCTGCAGGTTAATTACCGGCAGTCCGACACCACCGGGGTAACCGGCTTCTGCCAGCAATTCTCTTGCCCTGGAGGGATTATAGTGATACCCTTTGCCGGTTTCTTCGAATCCGGGCATTCCGGTTGGCACAAAACCACCATAAGCAGGTGTCCCCATGTTGTTTCTCAGGAAAGCAAGCATTTTTTCCCTGTCAAAGCCATAATTGATTGCCTGTCTGACGCGTCTGTTTAACAAAGGATTTTCATCAGACTGATGCTGACTGTCCAGTTGAAATCCAAGGTATTCGGTATTCAGAAATGGCATGGATATTTTGTAGAATCTGTCCTTGTGCCTTTCCTGCAATTCGCCCAAAGGGGTTAACAATTCGTCCTTGTAACTGGCATCAATGCCTGAAAGAAAATCAAGGTTGCCACGGATAAATTCAAGAAAGGCGGTCTGACGATCGGTGATGAACCTGATAGACACAGCATCAAGCCTGGGCAGGCGCTCCCCTTCATGCCACTCAAAATACCCTGGATTTTTCAACATAACCAATTTAACGCCTTCTTTCCACCAGGCAAAGCGGAAGGGCCCTGTACCCACAGGGTTTCTTCGGAAATCCTGGCCATAATATTCAATGGCTTCCACAGGGACCACGGAACAATACTGCATGGCCAAAAGCCCCAAAAACGGAGGGAAAGGCCTGCTCAGCCTGATCTCCAGTATCGAATCATTCAATGCGCGAATATCGGGATTGCCGTCATTGAGCCTGGCCACCGCCTGCAACACCCAGCTGCCGGGAGAGTTAAGCCTTGGGTCGGTGATTCGTCTGAGGCTGTATTCAAAGTCATGAGCCGTAACGGTTCGTCCCAGGCCATCAGGAAAACACGGGCTATCATGAAAACGTACATCCGTTCTAAGGGTAAACCGATACAGCAATCCATCCCCGGCAACTTCCCAATTCAGAGCGATTGACGGAGATACCTTCAAAGATTCATCCAATTGAACCAACCCATTATATATCTGGGATGTAGCCCAGATATTGGCCTGATTGCGGGCATAAACCGGATCCAAAGAGGTGATGTTGTTGGCCTCGTTGTAACGAAAAACCGTAAGCTCCTGCAGATACGCTGATTGCTTCATGCAGGAACTCATCCAAAGCAGAAGCACAAACAACAGTAAATGCCTTATGTATCTGACAGGCATGATTTGAAGGATTACTCACCCATAATTGCAGGCAGAGATTGTTCGTAATATGCGGCCAGGGATGCTATGGTTCCAAAAGATTCTCCATCAATAACGGCCTGGTCTCCGCCTGTTTCTCCCAGAAGAGAAAAACCGGTATCTGAGGTAGCCAGGATCTCTGCCAGCAAGCCTTCATTTTCAGGACTTACGCTAACAACCACACGCCCCTGGGATTCACCAAAAAGAAAGGCATCTTTTCTGAAGCCACAATCGGTATCAATGCGAAATCCGACACCGCCGCAATAGGCAGATTCAAACAGGCTGACAAAAAGCCCGCCGTCGGAAACGTCGTGGGCTGATTCCAGAATTCCTCCGCTAATTAACTTCAAAACAACCTGCTGCATATCATACTCCTGATCCAGATCGAACCAGGGTGCCGGCGATAGTTTAACCCCATGATAACTATAAAGATACTGAGAGCTGGAGATATCCTGCTGTGGATTGCCAATCAGGTAAATCAGGTTTCCCGGTTTGGAGAATCCGATACCTGTGAAATGTTTTTTATCAGATATAACCCCTAGCATTCCAATCACAGGTGTGGGAAATACCGGCTCTGTCTTATTTCCAATGGCAGCCTGATTGTAAAAACTTACATTGCCTCCGGTTACCGGGGTGCCGAATTTTTCGCAGGCAAGTCCCATTCCCCTGATGGCTCCTACAAACTGCCAATAAACCTCCGGATTGTAAGGATTGCCAAAATTCAGGCAATTGGTAATGGCAGAGGGAACGCCACCACTGCATACGATGTTGCGGGCGGCTTCGGCTACTGCAATGGCACATCCTTTTTCAGGATCGGCGTGCACATATCGTGCATTGCAGTCTACCGTAAGTGCCAATGCTTTGTTGCTGCCTTTTAAATTTACAACAGCTGCATCCGAAGCCTTGTTGGTGCTCATATTTTTGGTTCCCACCATGGTATCATACTGCTCAATAACCCATCTCTTGGAAGCAATGTTCGGATGAGAAAGCAGGTGAATGGCAACAGCCTGTAAATCATCCGGCTGGGAAATCTGATCTATATGAAATGCATCTTTTTGTTTAAAATAGGCAGGTTCTCTGTATTCTCTTTCATACACCGGAGCCCCTCCTCCCAAAACAAGGGAATCAGCAGGAACCTCAGCCACCAGTTCCCCATGCATAAAATACCTCAGGGTATCCCCTTCTGTAACCTCCCCAATCTGCACACAATTAAGATCCCATTTGTCAAATACTTTTTTTACTTCATGTTCCCTCCCCTTGTGCACCACAACCAGCATTCGTTCCTGAGATTCGCTCAGAAGGATTTCAAAGGCCTGCATGTTCTGCTGTCGCATGGGAACCTTATCCAGGTATACATCCATGCCGTGTTTCCCCTTAGCAGACATTTCAGAAGTTGAACAGGTAATGCCGGCAGCCCCCATGTCCTGCATACCTACTACTGCTCCGGTTTTGATTACTTCAAGAGTGGCCTCAAGCAGCAATTTCTCCTGAAACGGGTCTCCAACCTGCACTGCGGGAATTTTATCGGCTGAAGCTTCAGTGATGTCTTCAGAAGCAAAGGTTGCACCATGGATACCGTCCTTCCCGGTTGAAGAGCCCACTATAAAGACAGGATTGCCTTTGCCCATAGAAATGGCCGAAATGGTGCGACCGGTTTTTACCACGCCTACCGACATGGCATTTACCAGTGGATTGGTATTGTAACAGTCATCGAAAAA
>CAZFOI010000163.1:0-4908 GCA_964520605.1 uncultured Bacteroidales bacterium | reverse complement strand
GAAGCGAGGAAGGGTTTTCTGCTGATTTTGTTCTACGGGAAGGCCTTCCATCCCAGGAGATTCTCGACTATGCCTCTGAACGGCCTGATGTACTAATCATAATGGGAAGCAAGGGTTTTGGGTTTTCGAAAAGAAATCTGATCGGCAGTACCACTTTAAGGGTAATCCAACAAAGCCAAAATCCCGTTCTCATGATTCGGGTAAGGCATTCCGGGAAAGACGAATCAGGCAAAGATACCTGCACTTTGGATGCCCCCGACCTGCTCGAACACGCCATGATACTGACGGATTTCTCTGCCAACGCATCCCGGGCTTTTGTATATGCGTCCTCACATATTGCCGCACATTGCGCCAATGTGGGCATCATGCACATACAGGACACCGTGGCCCTGCGACATCATAGCCGGGAGACCATAGCGCATTTTAACAAGACGGATGCCGAACGGCTTGAAAAGCTTGTAGAGCATCTGAGAAACAGAACCGCTGCTCCGGTAAATGCCCACCTTCATGAAGGCGCCATTGTTCCGGAAGTCATGAGACAATCGAAAATGGGCGGGGTATCCCTGCTGATTATGGGAACCCATGGAAGGTCGTTTTATTCTGACGCAGTGCTGGGAAGCAATGCCTTCCCCCTGATTCAGCTGGCAGAGTCCAACTGCTTATTGATTCCCCCTAATATCCCATCCCGGGATACGGTTTCCGTTTCCTGAGCCTGGTTTTCGGTTTTTTCGCCCCTGGCCCAAGAGATTAGGCCAAGGATTTCTGATAAACCTTCTTACCTTTGCACTCTGATGCAAAACCCCCAATGATATGCTTAGAACTCACAACTGCGGTGAATTACGAATTTCGGATGCCGGTAAGGAAGTACAACTGTGTGGCTGGCTTCAACGCTCGCGCGATCTGGGAGGAATGACCTTTATTGATCTGCGCGACCGCTATGGAATTACACAGCTGGCATTTAATATGGAAACCGACCCTGCTCTGTGCCAGAAGGCACGCCAGCTGGGACGCGAATACGTATTATGCGTAAGCGGCATGGTTGCCGAACGTAGCAATAAAAACAACAAGATTCCCACCGGAGAAATTGAGATTATCGCCAGGGAAATTATCGTGCTGAATCATTCCCAGACGCCTCCTTTTACGATTGAAGAAAACACGGATGGCGGAGATGAGCTTAGAATGA
Organism: uncultured Bacteroidales bacterium; assembly: GCA_964520605.1. Classification (GTDB taxonomy): domain Bacteria; phylum Bacteroidota; class Bacteroidia; order Bacteroidales; family UBA7960; genus CAZFOI01. Next base: position 3,725 of record CAZFOI010000163.1, on the reverse strand, counting down.
AATACCGCTATCTGGATATTCGTCGCCAGGGGGTAAGAAAAAACCTTGAGCTCAGGCATCACATGGCCATGGAAATCAGAAAGTATCTTAGTAAGGAAGCGTTTCTTGAAGTTGAAACTCCGGTTCTGATCAAATCCACACCCGAAGGGGCCAGGGATTTTCTGGTTCCTTCCCGCATTCATGCAGGGCAGTTCTATGCCCTGCCGCAGTCTCCGCAAACCTTTAAACAACTCCTGATGGTGGCCGGACTGGATCGCTATTTCCAGATTGTAAAATGCTTCCGGGATGAAGACCTCAGGGCAGACAGACAGCCGGAATTCACTCAGATAGACTGTGAAATGTCATTTGTTGAGCGCGACGATGTGCTTGATACATTTGAAGGCCTTGCCAGGCATTTGTTCCGTACGATTATGGGAAATGAAGACATTCGGTTCGAAAAGATCAGTTATCAGGATGCCATTTCCCTATACGGAACAGATAAGCCTGATACACGTTTCGGCATGCAGATTGCCGACATTGGCCCTCTTGCAAAAGGCCACGGTTTCCCTGTATTTGACCAGGCAGAGTATATTGGAGGAATTTGCGTTCAGGGAAGTGCCGATTATTCCCGAAAACAAATCGATGAACTAACAGATTGGGTTCGACGCCCGCAGATTGGAGCAACGGGCATGGTATATGTAAAATATAATGAAGACGGCAGCCTGAAATCACCGGTAGACAAATTCTATGATCAGCACGTCCTCAGACAGTGGGCAGAACGGTTTTCGGCCAGGCCAGGCGATTTGCTCCTTATATTGTCAGGCGAAAAGGCCCATACACAAAAAGCCCTTGGCGAACTGCGTCTGGAAATGGGCAAAAGACTTGGTCTGAGAACCCCGGGAAGCTTTGCCTGTCTCTGGGTTGTTGATTTTCCGCTTCTGGAATGGGACAATGATGCCCAAAGATTCTTTGCCATGCACCATCCATTTACTTCTCCCATCAAGGAAGATATCCACCTGCTGGAAAGCGATCCCGGAATCGTGCGCGCCAATGCCTATGATATGGTTATAAACGGCGTGGAGATTGGCGGAGGGTCCATTCGTATTCATGATCGCAGCCTGCAGGAAACAATGTTCCGGGTCCTGGGTTTCACACAGGAAGAAGCCCAAAACCAGTTTGGATTCCTCCTGGATGCATTTCGGTTCGGGGCACCACCCCATGGTGGGATTGCCTTTGGATTCGACAGGTGGTGCGCCCTTTTTGGCGGATCGGATTCGATTCGGGACTTCATCGCATTTCCGAAAAACAATGCGGCAAGAGACATCATGATAGACAGTCCCTCTGCGGTTGATTCCGCCCAGCTCCGGGAACTGCATTTAAAACTCGACAATTAAGACCGACAATCCCAAACCATTGCCCCCGTTTTGATATCCGTAAATAAATTAAGCATACAGTTTGCCGGCCGCTCGTTGTTTTCTGACGTGTCCTTTATCGTGAACAAGAAGGACAGGATTGGACTGGTTGGAAAAAACGGCGCCGGTAAAACGACCCTGATGCGTTTGTTTGCCGGTTTGATAGCCCCCACTTCCGGAGAAATTGCCACTCCTTCTCAATGCCTGATTGGGTATCTGCCACAGGAGATGCAGTTTGCAGTATCTGAAACCGTGCTTAAAGAGGCCTTGAAGGCCTTTATAGAAACCAGGAATTTGGAAGCCCGTATTGAGGAGTTAACCTCAGCACTGAGCAAAAGAACAGATTATGAGTCACCGCTATACCACTCCCTGAGCCAGGAGCTGGCTGAAGCCAACGAGCGATATCACATACTGGACGGGGCCACTCAGGTTTCGCGAACAGAGAAAGTATTGCTTGGACTGGGGTTTTCCCGCAACGATCTCGACAAACCTCTGTCAGTCTTCAGCGGAGGTTGGCAAATGCGTGTCCAGTTAGCCAAAATTCTATTACAGGAACCTGATTTTATCCTATTGGATGAGCCCACCAATCACCTGGACATTGAATCCATCCAATGGCTGGAAGGCTTTCTTTCTGATTACCCCGGTGCGGTAATGCTCGTATCACACGATCGCAGTTTTCTTGACAATGTTACCACCAGAACCATAGAGCTTTCAATGGGGAAAGCATATGATTACAAGGCCTGCTATTCTGATTATGAAATGATGCGCCAGGATCGCCTGCAGCATGAGCTGTCTGCCTTTGGAAATCAGCAGAGACAAATAGCCCAGATTGAACGTTTTATAACCCGTTTCCGGGCAAAGAACACCAAGGCAAGTCAGGTTCAGTCGAGAATAAAACTATTGGACAAAATGGAGAAGGTCGAAGTTGAACAACTGGATAACTCAAGCATCCATTTTCGATTTCCCCAGGCACCAGCATCCGGAAAAGTTACCATCGAAGCGCATATGCTCTCGAAAAGCTACGGAGAGAAGGAGGTGTTGAAGAATCTCGACTTTATGGTAGCCCGTGGAGAACGTATCGCCTTTGTTGGCAGAAATGGTGAAGGTAAAACCACCCTCTCCCGAATCATTACACGAGAGATCGAGCATGAAGGCAAACTGATTCTTGGGCATAACGTTAGCATAGGGTATTATGCACAGAATCAGTCTGAATTTTTGGATCCCTCAAAAACAGTCTTTCAGACACTTGATGATGCAGCCACAGGGGATATCCGCATCCATGTCCGAAACATTCTCGGTGGGTTTCTTTTTTCAGGAGACGACACAGACAAAAAAGTCAGTGTTCTTTCCGGAGGTGAAAAATCCCGGCTTGCCATAGCCCGTTTGTTGCTCAGCCCGGTAAACCTTTTGGTGCTTGACGAACCAACCAACCACCTGGATATGCGCTCCAAGGATATACTTAAAAATGCCCTGCTGCAATACAGCGGCACCCTGATTGTGGTGTCGCACGACAGGGATTTTTTACAGGGGCTTACCAACAAGGTATTCGAGTTTCGAGATAAAGCCATACGGATTCATCAGGGTGATGTGTACTCTTTCATTGAAAGCCGGAAACTTGAAAACCTAAGGGAACTGGAAAAGAAAAAGGCCGTATTGCCAGGCTCGGGCGAAGACAATACTGAAAATACAGGCCGTAATTCCTGGGAGAATCAAAAACAACTCGGACGGGAAATCAGAAAAGCCGAAAACATGATTTCAACAGCAGAACAAACCATTACCAGGCTTGAATCCCTGCTTCATGAAATGGAAACGCTTATGGCATCAAGCATAGATGAACAGTCGGATCCTGATATCTTTTCCAGGTATGAAAAAACAAGAATGGAACTTCATGAGGCTGAATCAGCCTGGGAAGAGGCACACAGGCAACTCGAGCTACTCAAATCCGGGCAACAGACCCCCTGATCAGATTACCCCAAGTTCTTTTCCGGTAGCAACAAAAGCATCAATGGCTTTTTCAAGGTGGTGGCGTTCATGCGCAGCAGAAAGCTGAATGCGGATGCGTGCCTGACCTTTGGGAACCACCGGATAATAAAACCCGATAACATAAATGCCTTTCTCAAGCATCCTGGATGCAAACTCCTGAGACAAAGGGGCATCGTACAACATCAGGGCCACAATGGCAGACTCACTGGGTTTCAGATCAAATCCCGCTTCCGTCATTCTGCTGCGGAAGTAGGCCGTATTGTCCATCAATTTGTCGCGCAGGCTGGTATCCTGGTCAATAAGGTCAAATACCGCCAAAGAAGCTCCCACAATGGCCGGGCTCAGGGTATT
>CAZFOI010000162.1:0-4953 GCA_964520605.1 uncultured Bacteroidales bacterium | reverse complement strand
GCCGATATTTTTTACCGCAATGTTCTGGCCAGTGGTGTTGTACCACAAATTTCGGCCATACTGGGACCTTGCGCCGGTGGTGCCGTATACTCCCCTGCCCTTACCGACTTCATCCTGATGACAAAAAAAACCTCCTATATGTTTGTTACCGGTCCTGATGTAATCAAGACAGTTACGCATGAAGAGGTTACCAAAGAAGAGCTTGGAGGGGCCATGACCCACAATGCGAAAAGCGGTGTGGCCCACTTCAGGGCCGATGACGATGAACAGGCCATGATGATGATACGCGAGCTGCTCAGCTTCCTTCCTTCAAACAACATGGAAGACCCGCCTGTAAAACCCTGCACCGATTCTGCGCACCGTGAGGATCCCCGGCTTCAGGACATTGTACCCGATGATCCCAACAAACCCTACGACATCAAAGAGATAATAACCAGTGTTGTAGACGATCACCATTTTTTCGAAGTACAGGAATACCATGCCCAAAACATCGTAGTCGGGTTTGGTCGTCTCAATGGCAAACCGGTGGGTATCGTGGCCAATCAGCCGGCCATGCTTGCAGGTGTTCTGGATATTGATGCATCAGCCAAGGCAGCCCGCTTTGTTCGTTTCTGCGACGCCTTCAACATTCCAATCATCACCTTTGCCGACGTTCCGGGGTTTTTGCCTGGTACAGGGCAGGAGTTTGGCGGAATCATCAAACACGGAGCCAAGCTAATCTATGCATATGCAGAAGCAACCGTGCCGAAAATCACCATCATTACACGCAAAGCCTATGGCGGAGCCTATTGCGTAATGTCGAGCAAACACCTGGGGGCCGATGTCAATTATGCATATCCAACTGCTGAGATTGCCGTTATGGGACCCGATGGGGCTGTGAACATTCTTTATCGGGACAAACTGTCTGCAGAAGAAAAAGCCAGAGCTGTTGAAAGCTATAAAGAAACTTTTTGCACTCCATACAAAGCAGCAGGGCTGGGTTATATAGATGAGGTAATCTACCCCAGACAAACCCGCCTGAAGCTGATTCAGGCACTTGAGATGACCCAGAATAAGAGGGAAAACGCTCCCCCTAAAAAACACGGGAATTTGCCTATATAGGGGTCGCATATTTAGCAAAAATGCATATATTGGCGGCTCATTCAACACCCAAGCCTACAACCTATGCATACTTTCAGAAAAACTAATGTTGTTGCCCTGGTCATTCTCTGGGCAACATTGTTTTCCTGCGTCCAGAAAGGGCATCAAAACCAGACACTACCGCAAGGTTTTGTATATGCAAATGAAAACATCCCCGATGCCCGCCTGGATGTACGCTACTACACCCACGACAATTTCCTTGGCGTGCCGGTAGACGGGTACCTTGCCCCAAAAGTAATTCTTAGCAATGAAGCCGCCCTGGCCTTGGAAGCAGTGGCTGATGAACTTCGCAATCTTGGATATGGACTCATTCTTTTTGATGGTTATCGCCCGCAGAAAGCGGTAAATCACTTTGTTCGATGGGCGAGAGACATCACTGACACCCTTACCAAAGGCAAGTATTATCCTGATGTAGACAAAAGCCTGTTGTTCGAGCTTGGCTATATTGCTTCCCTTAGCGGACACAGCCGTGGCAGCACCATAGACCTCAGCCTGTATTATTTGGATAATGGGGAAGAAGTAGATATGGGCAGCGGGTTTGATTTTTTTGGACCTGTTTCCAGCCATGGGACTGATCTGATTACTCCGGAACAAACCGCAAACAGAAATATTTTACTGCAGGTTATGCTCCATCATGGATTTAGACCCTATGATGAGGAGTGGTGGCATTATACCCTGGCAAATGAGCCATTTCCAGATACTTACTTCGACTTCGATGTCCAATAATTCACCTTATGAAAATCGTAAGACTGGAAATCCACCCTCTGGTGGTGGGGCTTGAAAAACCCTTTGTAATATCCCTGGGGCCCTTTGATACTGCCAGGAATATAGGTGTTAAGGCCATAACCGACAGCGGACTGACAGGATTCGGAGAATGCAGTCCGTTTATGACCATAAATGGAGAGAGCATGGAAAGCGCCATGCACATGGGGAGGTATCTGGGGAAAGCGCTATTGGGCAAAGACCCCCGAAATCCGGAAGACTGGACCCAAACCATGGATGGGGTGATGCATGGCAATACCAGCATCAAAAGCGCTTTCGATATTGCCTTGCATGATTTGGCTGCCCAGGATGCCGGATTGCCATTGTATGCCTGGCTTGGTGGGCAAAACAACAAGGAAATGCATACAGATTATACCGTTAGCATGGACAGCCCGGACAAAATGGCGGCCGATGCCCTGGATATAGCCCGCAAAGGATTCGGTGTAATCAAGGTAAAGCTTGGCAGCACGCCAGCGCTCGATATCATGCGAATAAAAAGCATCCGACAGGCAATTGGGCCTGATATTCCCCTTCGGCTGGATGCCAATCAGGGATGGAGCATCCCGCAAGCCGCGGATTTGCTGAAATCCCTGCACCCATACAACATCCAATACTGCGAGGAACCCATATCCCGGGATGAATTTGACCGGCTTCCCCTTTTAAGAAAACAAATCAAAATACCTATAATGGCAGATGAATCCTGCTTGGATCATCATGATGCCCGGCGGCTGATTGCATTGAATGCTTGCGATATGTTTAACCTGAAACTCGGCAAGTCTGGTGGAATACACAAAGCCATGAAAATTGCCCGTCTGGCGGCTGAAGCAGGGATGCCCATGCAGGTGGGAGGTTTCCTGGAAAGCAGACTGGCCTTTACTGCTTCTGCCCATCTGGCATTATCTAATAAGTATATTCATTATTATGATTTTGACTCACCCCTGATGATGCTGCAGGATCCGGTATCCGGTGGTTTACGGTATGGATCAGGAGGCAGTGTGGCCATGACGGATGCTCCCGGTCTTGGAGCCACCATCAAGGAAGAGTTCATGCTATCACCCGATCGCATTGTTATTGAGTGAGGCATTCATATTCAGACTAAAAATAAGAATCTTATCCCGATTATTGCTTTTTGTTGCTGATTATCCATTCCATTTCCACACTCCTGTACAGCGTTATTTCCTGAGGATTGAGGCTCAGCTCAGGGAATCCGGACCCTGAATCCATAAACACCTTACCCTCTCTGGCCAGTTCGAATTCCGATTGCCTGAAAACGCCGGGGTTGTCTTCGCCCAGGCTGATCCGATTGATGCGAAGGAGTTCAAGACCATTTGCCTTGGCCATGATTTCAGCCTTTTGACGGGCGTCTTCCGTGGCTTTTTCCAGTGATGATCTATCCAAACGTTCTTTTTGTTGCTCAGACATGGAAAATCTTACCGAATATTCAACCTCATGATTTAGAGAATGAATGCCGGCAAAAAACATAGCGGTTACTTCCCTGCTTAACAAAGCCTGAATTTCCAATACCACTGTTCCAACAAAGCCTTCCCTTACCCTTTCTCCGTGCCTGAAACTATAATGCTCATTCACCGTCAGACCCGACATACGCAACTGTTCGCGATCCAATCCACTTAAAACAAACTGTTCTGTAACATCCCTGGCAATCATGATCAATCCGTCTGAACAAGACTTAAAATCAGGTGCTGTATGCTTTACAATAATGGAGAAATTTACCTGATCCGGGGTTTCTTTTGCTATAAACACACCCCTTACCCTGAGGGTTTCATCGCCCTGGTAAACAGACCGTGCTATAGATACCAATGGAATAAACAACACAAATACTAAGATGAACTTTTTCATGGCTGCCGGATTTTATCTTTAAACTTCAGGATATGTGCAATGATTGTGCCGTGATCTGAGCATTATTCAGAAAACTATTGAAAATTCTGTGCCGGTTGATAAAAGGAATAATGCCGGTAACACCTGTTTTAATCTCCCTGGTTTCGAGAAAACTTAAGATTCTCAATGCAATCATAAAGCGCCTTTTGTATTCTTGCTTCTCTGCCATCAGGAAAATCATAACCCTGGCGGGAGGGCAGATAACAATACCCTACTTCATTTATGGGATCCGCAAAAGCCATTGAACCGCTCGCCCCTCCAAAACCGAAACAAGCATCATTCGGGAAGGGCCTTGCCATTGAGCCGTTTTTCATAAATCCGTTGCGATAATACAAAGGAATGCCCATGACCTTATCAATGGGCCCGAGACGTGGAATCAAAGCAGGGGCAGAAAGTTCATTCAGGGTTGCTTCTGTAATGCCTGAAGATGGATGGCCAATGGCCAGCAGCCCGTAAAGCGCTGCCACACTTCTTGCATCGCCAATGCCATTGCCGCTCGGTTCCTCTACGGTCCATGTTTCCCTTTTGTTAACATTATACCCCTTTATCTGAGTAACAGACTTCATAAAAAGAGACCCAGGCTTTGCAATGGTTTTACGAAGTTCACGCGGAACCCGTCCCAGGGTAAGGATCCTCTTAACTGGATTTACCAGTTGAATATAGGCAATTCTTTCATCAGGTATATTTTCCGGAAGCCCGATAAAAAATTCCAGGCCCAAGGGACCGGCAATCTCTTCCTGAAAATATTGCCCAAGTGTCCTTTCCTTCTCATCAATACGACGAATCAGCTCACTCATATAAAAACCGGCAAGCCCGGCAGCATATCCTGAGTGGTCTCCCGGTGTCCACATGGGAACAGTGTTTTCCAGTTGTAAGGCCATTAATTCAGCATCGCCCAAATCCGAAATGTTTATTTTCCGATGCAACAAACACAAACCCGACTGATGGGAAAGCAACTGGCCCACCGTAATATCCTGCTTGTCATTTATCGCAAAATCCGGCCAATAAGCAGATACCTTCTCATCATAATCAATTTTCCCCTGAGTATGCAGGCGTGCCATGCAAATGGATGCCATGCCCTTGGTAGCGGAAAAGAACAGGGCAAGGGTATTCTCCTGCCAGGATGATTTTCTCCTTCTGTCTGTATAGCCACCC
>CAZFOI010000161.1:4222-4985 GCA_964520605.1 uncultured Bacteroidales bacterium | reverse complement strand
ACAAGAGAAAAGCACAAATGCCGAGTAAATTTATAATTTTTAATGATTTAAAATAACTAAGATATCCTGGCAAGCGTCTAAGGGTTGGTTCAGGAACAGGAGTGCCGCCGACTCTTGTGGTGTTATATCCGCGTATCTTCATGATTTATAGTGCGTTATTAGTAAGGGTTTTAAAGATTGCCCACTGATTACGTAATTAATTCTCTAATGCAAAAGTACAAATTCTAACAAATGTAAATTATATTTAAATTATTAATTGTTATTATTTTAACATCTCTGCATTGCAATTAATACATTTTCGTGCAACTATTCGCCCTATACCATTATTTATTAGCTACTTAAAATCTCTGTCTGCTTTATAAAAGCACCGTGTATAACGATTGATTTGGCCAATATGTTCAAAGATCAGATGATTTTTTAAAGAATACATTCTGTTATTGCCCAAAACACCTAATCAAAAGGGCTGCCCTGATGCCCACCGGCCCCGTTGAGAGCAGGGGCTACAGGACAGCCCTGGTTTACCAGGTGTTATTTACCTGACTAGTGACGCTTACGCGGATAATAATGGGTGTGCAGCAGATCGTGAGATTTGTGTCCAAGAGGTTCATGCAGGAAGGACTTGTAAATCTCAGTAACCTCCGGATTCTCATGCGACTTGCGAAGAACCATCTTTTCATCTTCTTCATAAATTCCTGCAGCACGGGCTTTTCGGATCTCCATATTGGTTGGAATGGGCTGCCCGCCCCCTCCTATACAACCACTC
>CAZFOI010000161.1:0-4212 GCA_964520605.1 uncultured Bacteroidales bacterium | reverse complement strand
CGGACAGGCCATGATTTCAATGAAATGGTAGTTGGCTTCACCGGCTATTATTTTGTCCATCAAAATTTTGGCATTGGCCAATCCATGGGCAATGGCCACGTTAAGCTCAACTCCTTCAAGAAATGCCCATTCAGGTTTCACATCCTTTATTCTCACAGCAGCCTCCTTTACACCCTCCATTCCCCTGACAGGCTTGATATTCAGGTTGGCAAAAGGCACCTCTCTGCCGGTAACGATCTCATAAGCCGTACGTAAGGCAGCTTCCATAACACCTCCGGTTGCACCGAAAATCACAGCTGCTCCGGTAGATTCACCAAGAATGCTGTCATAAGCTTCGTCTTCCAGCTTTTCAAAGTCGATGCCAGCCTGGTGAATCATCATGCCAAGCTCACGGGTGGTAAGCACGTAGTCTACATCTTTGTATCCGCTGCCGCGCATCTCCGGACGCTCTGCTTCAAATTTCTTGGCGGTACAGGGCATTATGGATACCACTACCATTTCAGCCGGATTTTTATTGATCTTCTCAGCATAATAAGTTTTTGCCAGAGGACCAAACATCTGCTGCGGCGACTTACATGTAGACAGGTTGTCAAGTAAATTTGGGTATAAATGCTCCTGGAATTTGATCCATCCCGGCGAGCAACTTGTCATCATCGGAAGGGCAACCTGTTTCCCATCAACCAATGCCTCTTTTAGTCTGGTTAATAATTCGGTACCTTCTTCCATGATGGTCAGGTCAGCAGTAAAGTCTGTGTCAAGCACCTTATCGAATCCGAGACGGCGAAGGGCTGCCACCATTTTCCCTGTAACCCGGCTTCCCGGAGGCATTCCAAACTCTTCACCAATGGCTACGCGGGTAGCAGGTGCTGTTTGCACTACAACAAACTTGTTCGGATCATATATGGCATCAAATACCTCATCAATGTAATTGCGCTCAGTAAGTGCGGCTGTGGGACAACGATTGATGCACTGTCCGCAATTGGTGCACACCACATCGTTCATTGGCTTATCAAGGAAGGTGGAAATCTTCATATGATTGCCCTTGTGGGTTACGGCCAGTGCACTTACAGCCTGAAGTTCATGACAGGTGCGTACACAGCGCTGGCAGCGAATGCATTTGCTGTCATCCTTAACAATTGAAGGGCTGGAAATATCCTGTACCTTGTCTTTGGCTTTAACCAGATCCAGGAAAATATGATCTCCGATACGATAGTCATTTGACATGGATTGCAATTCACAATTTCCATTCTTGAAACATTTGGTACAATCTGCATTGTGCTCAGAGAGCAACAATTCCACAATATGCTTACGTGCCTGGCGTACCTTCAGGCTATTGGTCTGAATTTCCATGCCTTCACTAACCGGAGTGGCACAAGAAGCGACCAAGAGGCGGGCACCTTTCTGTTCTACGACGCATACCCTGCAGTTCCCGGCTACGCATAAATCGTCATGATGGCACAAAGTGGGTATGGCAAAATTCAGTTTGCGTGCGGCATCCAAAACGGTAGTGCCCTCATCCACCGATATCGGGATGTTGTTAATCTTTAGGTTTACTTTATATTTACTCATGGTAATGTCTCCTGTTTGTTTCGGCAATTAATAAATGATCTCCTCCCGGAAGTTATTAATAATGGAATTGAAGGGATTGCCTACAGACTGACCCAAACCGCATTTCGAAGCAATCTTCATGGTTTCCGACAGTTTCTGAAGTTCTTCCAGGTAAGATGGTGGTTTCAATCCTTTCTTAACTGCTTCTATTCCCTTAAGCAACTGCTGGCATCCCACCCGGCAGGGCGTGCATTGCCCGCATGACTCTTCTTCAAAAAACTCCAGATAGTCATGCAGGATGTTATACATGGAACGGGAGCTGTTAAAAATCATCATGGAGCCTCCGGTCGGAATGCCTTCAAAACCAATCAAAGTATCTTTAAAGTGCTTTCGGGCAACACAATAACCTGAGGCGCCTCCCACCTGAACAGCTTTGGTATCTCCATCACCAAATTCTGCCACAAACTGTTCAAGAGTCATTCCGAGTTCCAGTTCATAAATACCGGCATTCGGGGTGTCTCCTGAAACAGAAAACACTTTGGAACCGCGGGAATCAAATGTACCCATGTCTTTAAACTGCTGGGGCCCGTGATGTGCAATCATCAAAGCAAAAACAAGTGTTTCCACATTGTTGATGGATGTGGGTTTGCCCAGAAATCCTTTTTGTGTGGGAAAAGGAGGTTTGTTGCGGGGCTCTCCCCTTTTCCCTTCCATTGATTCCATCAGGGCTGTCTCCTCACCACAAACATAGGCACCGCTTCCTGAACGGATCTGTATACTGAACTCCATCCCCTTTTCTTTCATCTGCTTATTGAACACATCAATTTTCTCATTCAGCATGGGAAGCAGGAAGTTGTATTCAGATCTGAGGTAAATAAACCCTGCAGTCGCTCCTATGCAATATCCGCATAAAGCCATTCCGGAAAGAACCTTCTCAGGAACCTGAGTAAGGATTTCCCTGTCCTTGAAAGTGCCCGGTTCTCCTTCATCGGCGTTACAGATTACGTATTTCTGATCAGCTTCTTCATTTTTAGCAAATTTCCATTTCAATCCGGTTGGGAAACCTGCGCCACCACGTCCCCTGAGGCCCGAATCAATTACATCGAGAATGATTTCGTCCTGAGTCCGCTGAAACGATTTATCCAATATGGCAAGGTAATCTACCTTGTCAAATATGAGATCAACTTTTTTTATCTTTTCCATGGGTTAAATTTTATTCTAAGCAATTGAAAACTAATGATCGAAACTCAGATACTTCAACCTTTTTTCAGGTATCCGCGGACGATTTCGACGGCTTTCTCAGGAGTAACCTCCGGATATACTTCGTCATTGATTAGCATAACCGGACCTTTGTGACACCAGCCCAGACAGTTTGCCTGCATCAGGCTGAACAATCCGTCTGAAGTGGTTTCCCCAAGCTTAACTTTCAGCATGTCTTCCAGAGTGGAAACAATGGCGTCCTTACCTTTCATGTGGCAGGTAATGGTTTTGCATATCCGGATAATGTTCTTCCCTTTAGGGGTTGTATCCAGAAATGTGTAAAAAGAAGCCGTCCCAAACACATCTGCAGTGCTCAGATCCAACTCATGGGCAATGGCAACCATGGCATCTTCAGACAGATACCGTTCCGCTTTCACTACAGCCTGAAGGATAGGCATCAGGCTTTCGCGCCGGCGGCCATGCTTGTCGGCCTGCTCCTTTACGAAATCTTCAATCTTAGTCATAGTATTCCCTTTCTGATTGTGATTAATGTTTATTGTATGGAAATCAAATCATTTTCGGGCCAAATTTATAAAGTTGTTTTCATTTAAATAATTTTTTCTTTAATTATTTTTAAATGCCGGTATAATTTAGAAGCATACTAAATAATATTTTCTTTAATGCATGTTTAATAAATTGTTTTTCAGATATTTAATCAAACAGCAAATACGCAAAAAAGATAAAGGACTGGTGTAAAAACAATTTCATTTAGTTTTGCATAAAAGCAGCAATCCAATGGACAGAAAATACAGGTATTTTCTAAAACTGTGTTATGACGGCAGGGCATATCATGGCTGGCAGGCCCAAAAGAATGCCCCGGGTATTCAACACATAATTGAAGAAAAGTTGGGCACAATCCTCAAAGAAACAGCCTCTATAACCGGTGCCGGCCGTACAGATACAGGAGTTCACGCAAGAGCGTATTATGCCCACTTCGACAGCAAACTTGATCCTGACAGTTTGATAAGGAAGAACCTCCGATATAAACTCAATCGGATGCTACCAGGGGATATTGCCATAGAAAAGGTCCTGCATGTGGATGATTCGCTTCATGCAAGGTTCAGCGCACTAAGCAGAACATACCAATATATAATATGTACTCAAAAAAGCCCCTTCTGGGCTGGCAGGGCCTGGTATTATGAACGCCCGCTTGATGTAAATGCCATGCAATCGGCCTCGGAATTGCTGAAGACACAGAACAATTTTAAATCCTTTTCCAAATCCAATACAGATGTAAACACCTTCCTTTGCGACATTAAAATGGCAGAATGGGCCACATCAGGGTATATTCTGACATTTACCATCCAGGCCGACCGCTTCCTGAGAAATATGGTCAGGGCCATAGTTGGCACCATGGTCAGGGTTGGTGAAGGGAAAACCAGCCTGAATGAATTCAATATGATC
>CAZFOI010000160.1:0-5024 GCA_964520605.1 uncultured Bacteroidales bacterium | reverse complement strand
CTGCAGAAGACCATGTCTGAGCAAAAAGACAGGGAAGATTTGTCAAGGGAAAGATCCCACTCTGCCATGAGCAGGCAGTTGTTGCAGAAGTTTCTTAACAAACACAATTCAGACCGAGACATTTACCATGACCTGATGCAATATAAGGTAAGGGAAATCCTGCTGGTGGCCAATCTCTATGACGCCTACATCATTGAACAGGAAGGGCGCTTTTTTGAACAGGTAACCGGAGAATACTACCAGCTGAATCTTTCTTCAGCACCCCGTATTACAGGAGTTTCGACACCCGAAGAAGCACTTGAAAAGCTTCAGGAGAAGCATTACGATATGGTCATTGTAATGATGGGTGTGGAAAAAACCACCCCCATCCAGCTGAGCAGGATCATCAAACAGATTTATCACAACATCCCGATATTCATGTTGCTGAACAACAACAGCGACATCGCCCTGTTCGAAGACGGCAACAAACCCATCAACTCCATCGACAAGGTTTTTGTCTGGAACGGAGACTCCAAGGTCTTTCTGGCCATGGTGAAATTAAATGAAGACCGGATGAACGTGGCCAATGACATCCGCATCGGCCTTGTCAGGGTAATTCTTCTGGTAGAAGATTCTGCAAAATATTACTCACGCTATCTGCCCATACTGTATTCCCTGGTTATTGAACAAACCCAGCACCTGATTGAGGAGGTCAATACCGATGAGCTATACAAATTGCTAAAAATGCGCGTCAGGCCCAAGGTATTGCTGGCCTCCAATTACAGTGAAGCCGTATCCATTATCAATCAGTATAAGGAAAACCTGCTCTGCGTAATTTCTGATGTAAAATTTGAAAAAGACGGCAAATTAAGCGACAAAGCCGGACTGGATCTGATTGGTTATGCCCGTGAGCAGGTTCCTAACCTTCCCTGCGTATTGCAATCATCCGATATTGAAAATGCGAACCATGCCTACGAACTGAAAACCACCTTTATCAACAAGAATTCCGAAACCCTTCGCCAGGACCTGCAAAGTTTCATCAATTATTACCTGGGATTCGGACATTTTATATACAAGGATGAAGATGGGCGCAAAGACCTTGCCGTTGCCCGGTCTATGAAGGAATTTCAGATGCACCTGAAGACCATTCCGGAAAAGTCATTGATATACCACGCCCGCAAGGACCATTTTTCACACTGGCTGATGGCCAGGGGCGAAATCCAGATAGCCAAACGCATCAAGCCACTCAAGGTAGAGGACTTTGAATGCCCGGGCTGCCTGAGAGACTACCTGATGAAGGTCCTGGAACAGTGCATACATGACAAACAAAAGGGCAAGGTGATTAATTTCGAAGAATCTGCCCTTTTGGATGAAACCAATATCGTAAGCCTGGCCCCTGGATCCATGGGCGGGAAAGGACGAGGGCTGGCTTTCATTAATATGATTATCAACAATTTTGATTTCTCAGAGCTCATTCCCGACATCAGGGTAAGAACCCCGAGAACATCCATCATCGGGACGGAAGAGTTCGAGCGGTTTCTTCAGAACAACGATATCTCGAGCGACATCTTCAATGAATCGGATTACGAAAGTATCAAAACCCGGTTTATGGAAGGTCGGCTTACGGAAACCCTGCGCAAGCGACTTAAGATTTATCTTTCAGTTATTAAACGTCCGATCGCCATCAGGTCATCAAGCTTGTTTGAGGACTCACTCATGCAGCCATTTGCCGGCATATTCGACACTTTTCTTTTGCCCAACAACCACCCTGACATCAATGTCAGGCTGGAGCAGACCATGAACGCCATCAAGCTTGTTTTTGCAAGCATTTTCTCTCCCACAGCCACTGCCTATTATAAAGCCGTAAACTACAAGATTGAAGAAGAAAAAATGGCTGTGGTAATCCAGGAAGTTGCCGGCAATGAGTTTGATGGCTATTTCTATCCCCATATCAGCGGAGTCGCCCAGTCATACAACTATTACCCATATTCCTATATGCAGCCGGATGAAGGCTTTGCTTCAGTGGCCGTTGGCCTGGGAAAATATGTGGTAGAGGGAGAAAAGACCTATAGGTTCTCACCTGTGCATCCCCAGCTCGAGATTTATTCACCCAAAGATCTGTTCAAGAACTCTCAGGTGCATTTCTACGCCATTGATCTGCACAAAAAAGAACTGAACCTGATGGAAGGAGAAGATGCCGGTCTGGTAAAACTGGAAATTGACAAAGCAGAGCATCACGGCAGCCTGAAGCATTGTGCTTCGGTATATGACTTTTCTACCGAAAGGACCATTCCGGGCATCACCCAGGCAGGGCCCAGGGTGGTAAACTTTGCCAACATCCTAAAATACGACTACATCCCCCTGCCCAAGACCATAGAAGTAATCCTGGACATTGTATCTGAATCCATGGGAACACCCATTGAAACAGAATTCGCAGTGGATCTGAATAAGGACAAAAGCGGTAAGGCTTCGTTTTATCTGCTGCAAATCAAACCGCTGATAAAAAACATCAGTGAGTCTAGCATCAACATAGACAAAATAGACAATTCCCGACTGATGCTTTACTGTGAAAACGGTATGGGCAATGGCAGAATTAAGGGCATATATGATGTGATTTATGTTGATATGGCGTGCTTTGATAAGCTGAAAACCGAAAAAATGAGGGATGAGATCGAGAAGCTAAATGCCAGGATGTCAGAAGAAGGACGCAAATATGTCTTGATTGGCCCGGGACGCTGGGGTACGCGCGACCGTTTCATTGGTATACCGGTGAACTGGTCCCAAATTTCCCAGGCAAAGATCATTGTGGAAGTAAGCATGGAAGATTTCCCGCTTGATGCTTCCCTGGGCTCTCATTTTTTCCACAATGTAATATCTATGAATGTAGGCTATTTCAGTGTTAAACATAATGACCTAATAGACTATGTCAATTGGGAGGTGCTTCAGCAGGCGCCGCTCGTTGAAAAAACCCGATACTTCAGGCACGTACGTTTTAATGATCCTTTGGAGATCGTAATGGACGGAAAAAAACGCGCCGCATTGATCTATCACGGACCCGCTCCTGTTACAGAAGAACCTTCCTATGGTATGACCAACCCGAATTACTGATGACAGCCATTACAAAATTTAAATACAACGAAAGGTTTTCTACTGAAAACTATGAATTCAGGGAAATATCCTATCAGCTGCTCATGCAGAAACGCATCATCAATGTTTTGCTGATTTGTTCCAACTATGATGCGTTTATGCTGGAAGAAGACGGACGTATTAATGAAAAGATCTTCTTTGAGTATACCTCAAAAAACCTCAGATATCCCCCCCAGTTCACCCAGGCAAGCTCTTCAGAGGAAGCTTTTGAACTTTTGCAGGAAAAGGAATTCGATCTGGTGATAACCATGTTGAACGTGGGCAAGATCGATGCCTTCGAAATGGCCAAGAAAGTTAAAAAGCGTTTTCCCCGGATTCCTATTGTGGTACTGACCCATTTTTCCAGGGAGGTTTCCATGAAATTGGCCAATGAAGACCTTAGTTCAATTGATTATGTTTTCTCCTGGCTGGGCAATTCCAGCCTGCTCCTGGCCATTATCAAGCTGCTTGAAGACAGAATGAATGCCCAGTTCGACATTGATGAAATGGGTGTTCAGGCCATATTGCTGGTAGAAGATTCCATCCGCTATTATTCTTCCTATCTGCCCAATATCTACAAACTCATCTTCGATCAGACCAATGAGATGATGACCGAAGGATTGAATGAGCACCAGAAAACATTGCGAATGCGTGCCCGCCCAAAAATTCTTTTGGCAAAGACCTATGAAGAAGCCATGGATTTGTATAAGAGGTACAATCAGAATCTTTTGGGCATCATCTCAGACATAAGCTATGCCCGGCAGGGAGTGCGCGATGATGAGGCAGGGGTCAGGCTGGCCCGTTACATCAGGAAAACAGACAAACACACGCCAATTCTGCTGCAGTCCTCTGACAAGTGGAACCCCAATCTGATGCGCGAGCTCAAGGTCAGCTTCATTGACAAATACAGCAAAACCCTGCTGGTAGAACTAAAGCACTACATTAAGGACAATTATGGCTTTGGTGATTTTGTATTTAAAGACCCACGAAACGGACGGGAAGTTGACCGGGCCAACAACCTTCACTCCCTCCAGGTGAAAATCGCCAAAGTTTCGGCAACCTCTCTGGATTATCATGTTTCCAACAACCATTTCTCCAGATGGCTTAAAGCAAGAGCGCTCTTTTCTGTTTCGGACCTTTTCCGGGACAAAAGCAGGGCCGATTTCAACAACATTGAAGAGGTCCGCAGCTACCTGATTGATACCATTGCCAATTATCGCCGTACAAAAGGCCGGGGCATTATTGCCAGCCACCTGGACGAATATACCGTTTTTACCAGGCTGGGCGATGGCCAACTTGGAGGCAAAGGTCGCGGACTGGCTTTTATCGGCTCGGTGATTAACAACAACAAGATCATGCACAAATGGAAGGACGTTATCGTCTCCATACCAAGGACGGTGGTTCTCACGGCAGATCTTTTTGATGAGTTTATGGAAGATGGCAACCTGTATGAGTTTGCCCTTTCCAATCATGAAGACCGTGAAATCCTTGAGCGATTCGTGGCTACCAGAACCCCCTCTAGACTCAGGGGGTATGTAAAAGATCTGGTGGAGTTTTTCAAGGGCCCCCTGGCCATCAGGTCATCAAGTCTGCTGGAAGACAGCCATTATCAGCCATTTGCCGGGGTGTACTCCACTTATATGATTCCCAACAACCACAGCGATCAAAACGTCAGGATACAGCAGATAGAGCAGGCAATCAAGAGCGTGTATGCATCGGTATTTTTCAGAGACTCCAAAGCCTATATTGCGGCCACTTCCAACGTAATCGATGAAGAAAAAATGGCCGTTGTGATTCAGGAGCTAAGCGGACAATCATACGGGAACAGGTTTTATCCATCCATTTCCGGAGTAGCCCGCTCCGTAAACTTTTATCCCATTGAACCGGAGCGCTACGAAGATGGTGTAGCCAATATCGCC
>CAZFOI010000159.1:0-5028 GCA_964520605.1 uncultured Bacteroidales bacterium | reverse complement strand
GCCCATATTCAGCCTGTAGGTGGCATACTGGTTTAAAAACCCGTTTTTATCAGGCATCCACCTCCGAATCGTTTGGAGCCGTCAGGGAAATACCACAGACTGAAAACACGCCGTTTTATCCCAGAAGTCCCTATGCTGCGGCAAAATTGTATGCCTATTGGATTGTGGTCAATTACCGGGAAGCCTATAATATGTTTGCCTGTAATAGTATTTTGTTTAATCATAAAAGTGAGATAAGGGGCAAGACATTTGTGACAAGAAAGATCAGCCAGGCTGTTTCAAAAATTATGGCCGGGAAGCAAGACCTTTTGTCACTTGGAAATATGGATGCGAAACGGGATTGGGGTTATGCGCCAGAGTTTGTGGAGGGCATGTGGCGGATGCTTCAGGCAGAGAAGCCCGATGATTTTGTATTGGCTACCAATCAAACGCATACCGTAAGGGAGTTCGTTGAGGAAGCCTTCAGGGTTTTGGGTGAAGAGGTATATTGGAAAGGTGAAGGTGTAAATGAAAAAGGATATATCAAAACAAGAAGTGCTCCGGTTGTTGAAATCAATCCCCGTTACTACAGGCCAACAGAAGTGGATTTGTTGTTAGGAGATTATTCTAAGGCAAAAAAGGTTCTTGGATGGGAGCCGAGGGTTACATTCAAGGAGCTGGTGAGGATAATGGTTGAAGCGGATTTCAGAAAAGTAACTCAAACATCGGGGAAATAGAATGGAATTGTCTGCGAAGATCTTTGTTGCCGGTCATCAGGGAATGGTAGGTTCTGCCATTTTCAGGAAACTTGAGTCAAAAGGATATAAAAACATTATCGGGCTTACTCAGTCGGAGCTGGATCTGACAAATCAGGCAGCCACACTTTCCTTTTTTAAGTCAGAGTTGCCGGTCTATGTGTTTTTGGCTGCGGCAAAGGTAGGAGGCATACAGGCCAACAATACCCAAAGAGCAGAATTTATTTATCAGAACCTGATGATCCAGGCAAATGTAATACATGCAGCCTGGAAAAGCGGGGTAAGTAAGTTACTCTTTTTGGGCAGCAGTTGTATTTATCCAAAATTTGCCCCCCAGCCTATATCGGAGGATCATTTGTTAACGGGGCTTCTCGAGCCAACCAATGAGCCGTATGCGATAGCGAAAATTGCCGGAGTAAAGCTGTGTGAATCATACCATGATCAGTATGGTTGCCGGTTTCTGTCTCTCATGCCCACGAATCTTTACGGGCCAAATGACAATTTCGATCTGAACACTTCTCATGTATTGCCTGCCATGATCCGTAAGTTTCATGAGGCCAAAATGGATAACCACAAGGCTGTGGTGCTTTGGGGGAGTGGCACTCCTATGAGGGAGTTTCTGCACGTCGACGATCTTGCGGATGCTGCTGTGTTCGTAATGCAGCATGACATGAAACACCTTTTGTACAATGTGGGTTATGGGAAAGACATTGCAATCAGAGAGCTTGCCCAGAAGATTCAGGCAATTACCGGGCATAAAGGGGACATCATCTGGGATGGCTCAAAACCAGACGGGACCCCAAGAAAATTGCTTAACTCTGAACGAATCAACGATGAGGGATGGTTCCCTCAGATTGGCCTGAGGGAGGGTATAGCATCAACCTATAAATGGTATCTCACCAAAATATGAATCCCTGTGCTGAAGGCAAGCCCCTTGTAAGTATCATAACGGTTGTTTACAATGGTGAACGGTATATTGAACAGGCCATACTCAGTGTGCTGAATCAGACGTATGCTCCGATTGAATATATTGTGGTAGATGGCGCTTCGACAGACAGTACGCCTGACATTCTAAAAAGATACAGCAAGCAAATATCAGTGATTATTTCAGAGCCGGATAAAGGCATCTATGATGCCATGAACAAGGGCCTTGCCCTGAGCAAAGGACAATATATCGGTTTTCTGAATGCCGATGATCTTCTGATTCCGGATGCAATTGAAGCGGTTGTTGGAAGTTTTGAGTCAGACCCCAAACCGGATTTTGTCTATGGTTCGGTTGATCTTATCAATGAAGCAGGTGAGGGTATGGGACAGACCCGGCCTGTTGACGTCTCCGACCTCAATAGGAGATTCCTATACGAAATGCCTTTTCCTCACCCTTCTTGTATAGTATCAAGAAAGGTGTTTGAGATAATCGGGGGGTTTGACCTCTCCTACAGGCTGAGTGCAGATTATGATTTTGTAATCAGAATGGTTCGCCACTCTTTTAAAGGCAGCCAGCTCCATCGGTCTTTGGCCTGTTTTCGCCTGGGAGGCCGTAGCGGGGGAGTGAAAACTTTTTTGGAGACCAGGAGATTACATAAAAACCACGGGGTTGGATTTTTGAAAAGGAATCGGGTTTTTCTTGATGCCATTATCAAACGCACCTTATTGGATTATTTCCCGGGATTTATGATTCGATGGCTGCAAAGGTTTCGTCGGGAGTCACGTCATACTGTTCTTTCCAAGTAAAAAAGCCTACAATGTTGTTGCTCTTTCTTGTGTGTTTAACCATGCTGGTTTTGTTTTTCGGCGCGGGCCGGGGGTTTGCATGTGTGGTTGCCGGGGGCAGGGGGTGGATATTCACGGACTATGTTTTTGCCGGCATGGTTGTTTTCGGTGTAGTACTTACCTACATATCCCTGATACTTCCCCTGAATAAATTGGCATATGTGCTGATCGCGGGGGTGCTTCCCCTGTTTGTCGTTCAGTATAAAGAATGGAGTAACTATCTGAAAACCGCGAATAAATCTTTAATAATAATTGTATCGATTGTTGGCGTCCTTGTCTGTTTTCGCGCATCTGCATTTATTGATAGTTATGACAGCGGTTTGTATCATGTTCAGTCAATTAAGTGGATTGGAGAATATTCGGTTATTCCAGGTCTGGGCAATCTGCACGGCCGACTGGCCTTTAACCCTTCAATATTTATCCTGTCTGCAGCCTTTTCTTTTGCATCGGTTTTCAAACAACCCGTTTATGCAGTGAATGCTTTTTTGCTTATCATGTTTTTCATCTATGTGATTCATGTTTATCTGAGATTCAGTCAGAGCAATAGAGCCGAACAAGCTTTTATCCTCTTATCAGGTTCGCTTTTGCTCGCATATCTGATGCTTATGCTGGATCCTGCCTCCCCCGATCCGGATATTGCCGCTATGGTCATTACAATGTATGTTTTTATGCGGTTTCTAGAACTGTTATCTGAGCCGAAACATTCGGAGATACATTCTCTTTCGGGTTTGTTAGTTTTGTTGGTGGCGTTATCATTTTATGCACTGACCGTGAAGCTGAGTGTGCTTTTTATAGTTGCACTGCCACTTGTTTTGTTAATAGTAAGTTTCAGGGAGATAACTTTGAAGAAGTTTTTTTTGATTACGGCCCTGGGAGTATTCATACTGTTACCCTGGATCATCCGAAATCATTTCCTGTCCGGATATTTGGTATATCCAATACCGGAAACAAACTTCTTTTCAGCAGATTGGAAAATCCCTTTGTCATTGGTTGCTGAAGAAAAGAATTGGATAAGGTCATGGGCCTTGCTTCCGGGGTTTAACTATCATGAAGTATTGAATCTTTCATTGGGAGAGCAGCTGAAGTTCTGGTTTGAGCGTCAGCATCTGGTATATCAATTGTTGATAATAATGGCTTTTTTAAGTCCGGGTCCGGTGTTATTAATTGCATGGAAAAGAGAAAATCCCAATGTTGTTTGGTTTGTTACGCTTTGGGCAATTTCTTATGCAGCAATGATATTCTGGTTGTTATCTGCCCCGGAGCTTCGCTTTGCTATAAGTTTTCTTATTATTGCATCCTGTTTCTGGATATTGCCATTGTTGCTTTATCTCAAGCCGGGTATCATAATTTCCGGCCTTAGCAGGAAATTATTCCCATTTATTTTGGGGATACTCCTGTTATATAGCCTTGTGGTTGTATATTGCATAAGTGGAGAAGCATTTGAGAAAAGGCATTTGGTTTACCCGAAAAACTTTGATTTGGCATCCGATCATTACAAAATTCCGGGGAAATGGGCTGAAATATATTTCCTGAAAGATATTCCGGTATACGTTACAATTGATGATGACCGTTGTTTTAATGGTCCATTGCCATGCACTCCCCGAATTATTCAGGGTTTATCTCTAAGGGGAGAGAGGCTTTCTGAGGGATTTGTTATCAAATAATTATTATAAAAACCATGAAGCTTAGCATTATCATACCCGCATACAACGAAGGGAATACCATACATCTGATTCTGGATAAAATCAGGCAGGTTAGCCTCGTTGGTTATATGCAAAAAGAAATTATTATCGTAAATGACTGCTCCCGGGATCACACAGAAGCCGCCTTGTTTTCCTATATGGATGCCAATAAAGAAATGGACATCCGGTATTATAAGCATGAAGTGAATAAGGGTAAGGGGGCTGCACTTCATACAGGGATTTCCAGGGCGACCGGCGATTACCTGATTATTCAGGACGCAGACCTGGAATATGATCCTCAGGAGTACAACCTGCTGCTAAAACCCATGATAAATGGGGTGGCAGATGTGGTTTACGGTTCCCGTTTCATGGGGGGGAATCCGCATCGCATCTTGTTTTTCTGGCACACCATCGGAAACAAATTTCTGACCTTCGTTTCCAATATGTTCACCAACCTGAATCTGACAGATATGGAGACCTGCTATAAGCTTTTTAAGCGGGAAGTGATTCAATCCATATCCTTGCGAGAGAAACGTTTTGGATTTGAACCCGAAGTAACGGCGAAAGTGTCTCGAGTTCCAGGCATTCGGATCTATGAGGTAGGCATTTCTTATTATGGAAGAACCTATGAAGAGGGAAAGAAAATTGGCTGGAGGGATGGCTTCAGAGCCTTGTATTGCATACTTAAGTATGGTTTGTTCCGAATGACATAATGCAGCTGTCAGCTGATGAATGAATCTAATATAAGCGTGGTGATTCCCCTGTATAACAAGCGCAGGGATTTGGAGGGGTGTTTGAGGTCTGTTTTTTCTCAGACTTTGCAAGCTTCTGAGGTTATCGTG
>CAZFOI010000158.1:0-5033 GCA_964520605.1 uncultured Bacteroidales bacterium | reverse complement strand
AAACCTTTTTGAAACGGTTTTGTGGATAGAGAAAGAAGAATCAGAATTGTTACTTCCTTGAGAACCTCATGATCCGGACGGACTGAACTATCTGAGCAACACACCGCTTTCCCATATCAACAGGATGGCCTCCCGCGGCACCATGCTGGCGCATACAGACGGTCAGGTCCCCAATATGGAAATCAGTCTGCCTTTACTTAACGAGTACCACCTGGGCGAATTGATATATTTTTACGAGATGGCCTGCGCCATTAGTGGATATATGCTGGGAGTAAATCCTTTCGATCAGCCCGGAGTCGAAGCATACAAGACCAATATGTTTGCATTGCTTGGAAAACCTGGATTCGAAGACCTTGCCAAAACGCTCAGAAGCAGGATGGCTTAATCCTGTTTTTTGTTAAAACAGACCCTGCAAAGCGGTTCGTAGGAATCGGTTTCTCCCAATACCACAAGTTGATCGCTTACAATGGTGCGGTGTGAGTATTGAGCAAGACTGCCGCAGCGAACGCAGATTGCATGAACCTTGGTAATATACTCTGCCATGGATAACAGTGCCGGCATGGGGCCAAAGGGAACTCCCCTGAAATCCATATCAAGACCCGCAACAATGACCCGTATCCCTGAATTGGCCAATTGATTACACACCTGGGGAAGGCCGGCATCGAAAAACTGGGCTTCATCTATACCCACAACATCCACATCGCTTACCATCAAGGGGATATTGGCAGATGACGGTACAGGGGTAGACAATATCTCCCGTGCATCATGGGATACAACCTTGGCTTCGTCATAACGGGTGTCAATGGCCGGTTTAAAAATTTCTACCTTAAGCTTGGCAATCCGGGCGCGTTTTAACCTGCGAATCAATTCTTCTGTTTTGCCCGAAAACATGCTACCGCATATCACTTCTATCCAGCCCTGGCGACGTGAGCGGTTGATGTCATTTTCTAGAAACATGCCTGTGTTGTGGTATTATCTTTATAACTTTACAGTCGATCGGCCTGCCCGTTGAAGCAAAAATAATCATTATGTTTACACAATAAGGCATGGATGTTATCCATTATACAAATTGTTGATACAAATAAACCGGATGCGATGAAAAACCATGAAATTAAGGACAGGATTGTCAGGCTGCTGGAGTCGGTTGTGGAAAGAGCCCATTTAATTAACAATTCAGATTCTGCCGGGTCAGGCCTGGAAATTGATTTGATGCTCGAAGACCTCAGGGCGCTTTACAGGCAGTATGAGTATTTAGGGAAACAAGAAGAGAAAGAAGATAGAAGAGAGAAGATAGAGGAAGAGGAGAGAGAAAAAGAAAAGAGAGAAGAGAGAAGAGAGGAAGAGAAAGAAGAAGAGAAGATAGAAGAGAGAAGAGAAGAAGAGAAGAGAGAAGAGAGAAGAGAAGAAGAAAAGAGAGAAGAGAGAAGAGAAGAAGAGAAGATAGAAGAGAGAAGAGAGGAAGAGAAGATAGAAGAAGAGAAGATAGAAGAAGAGAAGAGAGAGGAAGTGATAGAAATAAAGATGGAAGAGGAGAGGCCGGTGGTACCTGTGGTGCCTCCGAGTCCGCCACCTCCGGCAGCTTTTGCCGATTTGTTTTCTCAGACAGTTCCGGCAACGATTGCGGAAAAATTTGGCTCCGATGACAATTCGCTTCATCAGAAGATTGCCGGCCAGAAGTCAGACGCAAGCATAGGGACGCGTATGCAGCAGGTTCCTTTGGCTGATATTCGCGAAGCCATCGGCCTTAATGAAAAGTTTTTATTCATCAACGAGCTTTTCTCAGGGGATATTCAGGCATACAATAAGGCCATATCAGATCTCAACCAGGCATCCTCGGCTGATGAATCCATGAAACTGCTTGCTTCCATTCAGCAAAAAGCCGGGTGGGACCAGGATCGGTCAAGTGATACCATTGAAAAGCTCAAAGGATATGTAAGACGCAGGCATCTGCAATAACACCATGTCATTTCTGTACATCGTTCCCACACCCATTGGCAACCTGGAAGACATCACCTTCAGGGCCATAAGGTATCTGAAGGAGGCAGGCCTCATTCTTGCCGAAGACACCCGTACCACAGCGAAACTGCTCAGGCATTACGGGATAGACACCAAACTGCAGTCCTATCATCAGCATAATGAACACCGCATTGCTTCAGGTATTCTTGATAAGATTCAGTCCGGAGTGGCCATTGCTCTGGTAAGCGATGCAGGCACTCCCGGAATATCCGACCCCGGATTTCTTCTGGTCCGGGAGTGTCTGAAAGCCGGAATTGCTGTGGAATGCCTGCCCGGCCCCACAGCCTTTGTGCCGGCACTGGTATGCTCGGGATTACCCTGTGAAAAGTTTGTTTTCGAAGGGTTTCTTCCCCAGAAAAAGGGCCGGAAGAGCAGAATGGAACGCCTTGCGAATGAAGAGCGGACTATGGTGTTTTATGAGTCGCCCCACCGGATTAAGAAAACCCTTTCAGAGTTTGCCACGGTTTTCGGGCTCAATCGTGAGATCTCCCTTTCGAGGGAAATCAGCAAGATCCACGAAGAACATTTACGCGGTACGATTGAGGAAGTTATTGCCCGGATGGAGGGCAGGGAGCCAAAAGGTGAAATGTGCCTTGTGGTGGCAGGGGTTACTTATCGTCAAGCTTGAGAACAGCCATAAATGCCTGTTGTGGTATTTCCACATTGCCTACCTGACGCATTCTCTTTTTCCCTTTTTTCTGTTTTTCCAACAGCTTCCTTTTCCGTGTTATATCCCCACCATAGCATTTGGCGGTAACATCCTTACGCAGGGCTTTCACGGTTTCTCTGGCAATAATCTTGGCCCCTATACCTGCCTGGATGGCAATGTCGAATTGTTGCCGGGGAATGAGCTGACGGAGTTTCTCGCAAATACGCTTGCCAAAGTCATAGGAATTGTCCTGATGAATCAATGCCGAAAGGGCATCCACATGGTCGCCATTAAGCATGATGTCGAGTTTGACAAGTTTGGAGGCCTTGTAACCGCTGGGATGATAATCGAATGAAGCATAGCCCCGTGAAATGGTTTTCAGGCGATCGTAAAAATCAAAAACAATTTCAGCCAGCGGCATTTCAAATGTAAGCTCCACGCGATCAGTGGTAAGGTATACCTGGTTTTTGACCACGCCCCTTTTGTCAAGACACAGCGACATAACCGCACCAACGTATTCGGATTTGGTGATGATCTGTGCCGTGATGTATGGCTCTTCAATATATTCAAGTTCGTTTGGGCCGGGCATGTCAGAAGGATTGTGCACATCCAGTACCTGGCCTTTCTTGGTGTATGCCTTGTATGAAACGTTGGGAACCGTGTTGATCACAGTCATATCAAATTCCCTCTCAAGCCGTTCCTGAATGATCTCCATATGGAGCATCCCCAGGAATCCGCAACGAAATCCAAATCCAAGGGCAGCCGATGATTCCGGTTCGAAAGTAAGGGATGCATCATTCAATTGAAGCTTCTCCATGGCACTTCGAAGTTCTTCGTATTCATCGGTGTCTACCGGGTAAATACCGGCAAATACCATGGGTTTTACGTTTTCAAATCCCCTTATGGCTTCAGGGGTGGGCCTGCTGACATGTGTAATGGTGTCACCAACCTTTACTTCCCTTGCATCTTTAATCCCTGATATAATATATCCCACATCTCCTGCAGCAATGCTGTTGCGGGGAATCTGGGCCATTTTCAAAACACCCACTTCATCGGCGTGGTATTCCTTTTTGGTATTCATGAACTTCACATGATCCCCTTTTCGGATTTCCCCGTTAAGAACCCTGAAATAAGCCACTACTCCCCTGAAAGAATTGTACATGGAATCGAAAATCAGGGCCTGAAGGGGTGCCCCCGGGTCTCCTTTTGGTGGGGGAATGCGGGAAACAATAGCCTCCAGAATATTGTCAACGCCATATCCTGTTTTGCCACTGGCAGGGATGATCTCATCAAAATCGCAGCCAATCAGGTCGGTTATCTGGTCGCTAACCTCATCCGGCATGGCTCCGGGCAAATCCATCTTGTTCAGCACCGGAATAATAACCAAATCATGTTCAAGGGCCAGGTAAAGATTTGAAATGGTTTGGGCTTCAATGCCCTGGGTTGCGTCAACAATCAGCAGGGCGCCTTCGCATGCGGCTATCGAGCGGGAAACTTCATAGCTGAAGTCTACGTGACCGGGAGTGTCTATAAGGTTAAGTACATATTTTTGTCCATCCTGGGTATAATCCATTTGAATGGCATGGCTCTTGATTGTTATTCCCCTCTCGCGTTCAAGGTCCATGCTGTCTAGCATCTGATCCTTGAAGTCTCTGGCCTCTATGGTGTTGGTCATTTGCAGCAGCCTGTCGGCCAGGGTGCTTTTTCCGTGGTCGATATGGGCTATAATGCAGAAATTCCGGATATGGTTCATGTGTTTTCCAATAGGTTGCAAAATTACAACTTATCCATGGATTTTTCATGATAAATCGGATGCGGCAACCATACCGGGAATTGGTCATAATTTGCGTATTTTTGGACATTTAAATGTTGATGTACTAAAATTGCTGTTTTTTTCGTATTAATATGTATCCGGGAAAAGTCCGTTAACAGGAAACCAAAAACCTCGATGAAGTCATACAGCTTATTTCTCTTGCTTTCTTTGCTGATTATTCAAATACCGGCATCAGGCCAGACCGGATGCGAATCCTTTCAGGCAGTCATAGAATCTTCCACAGGAAGTTTTTCTTTTTGTCCCGGCTCCCAGCAAGCCAGGTCTTTTATTGCGAATGCTTCTTATGCCAGTGGTTTGCCGGTGGTTAATCCCGATGCATTGCAGTATACCTGGAAGGTTTCCGGCAATACCCATAATGGCAGGATGCTGAACCTTCCCTTTCCCAATCCCGGAGCCTACAGTATCAGGCTTGAAGTTTTTGAACCTCAGACGGGCTGCCGTTCGGTGGTCTATGAAACAGTAAGGGTCTCAACCATGCCTGATTTCGGCCAGACAGTATCTTCCAGTGAATCGGTTTGTGCCAGGGAAGTGTTT
>CAZFOI010000157.1:0-5073 GCA_964520605.1 uncultured Bacteroidales bacterium | reverse complement strand
AGCAATCCAAAAAAGTCGTCGGTCATGAAGGATTCAGAAGGAGACAGTGATGCAGCACTCTGAAAGGTCGGGATCAGGTTGCCACCAAATCCGAGCCGGTCTTTGTTGTCTACGGTTCCACTTCCAAAAAGCAGCAGATATCGGGGAATATCGTTTGGATGCAGGGCGCGGTCATAAAACATTTTCATAAAGTTCCTGATGGCAGAAGCATCAGGTATACCGGAAGAAAATTCATTGTAAACCTGCTGGGGGGTAACTATGGCCACCGACAAGCCATCAAAGGATTCCCGAAATTGCGCCAATCTCTGAACTTCATCCAGAAATGCTTCATCTGAGACTATAATCAAATCATGATAAGCCAAGCCGTGAAGGTTCTGGTTCGGAACCCTTCCAGACAGACGTGGTCTGA
The DNA here is from genome assembly GCA_964520605.1 of uncultured Bacteroidales bacterium. Classification (GTDB taxonomy): domain Bacteria; phylum Bacteroidota; class Bacteroidia; order Bacteroidales; family UBA7960; genus CAZFOI01. The sequence continues at coordinate 4,664 of CAZFOI010000157.1, read as the reverse complement.
AAAAACTGCTTCCATCAAAAGCGTGGTATTCTCTTGATTCAGACATATCCCAACGGAAACGCTGGATGTTTCCGGTTTGGATAACCGTTTGTCTTGCAACATTCAGGCGGTCGGTAACATCCCAGATAATTACCTGAGAGGAAGCTCCTGACATTTCAAACTCACCCACCCGGCCCGGAGCCGTGTGCAAAACATTACGGAATCCCATCTGTGCAGCTTGAAAGCGAAGGTTTCGAATGGCATTGACTTCAATGAATTTCAACCATCCCCTGGAGGTTACCACAGGTTTATTATAATTCAACTGAACCCTAAGGGTGTTGTCTGCCGCGGGGAAAAACCGGTAATTCCCCAGGGATTCCCGGGCAAAGGGGCCGGTATCGTCTAACAGGTTAACGGCCGGGACGGAGAGTTGTTGGTCCGTATTTCCTGCCCTTACACGAAACTGGCTGCTTACAGGCGAACGCGCCGCTACCGAAACCCGGATCCTGGCTTCAGACTGACTGCGAATATCCGGAAAAACAAAAGAAAACTCACGGTTCAATGTGGCCTCAAATACTTCTCCATACCAGTCTTTGCCACTCCCAATGAGGCTTACCAGCTCCGGGCGATGCAATTGGAAGTCCTGAAACTCAGTAATTTGATGCGTGACCGGTCTGGTATCCATGGGCATGGTACCGATGCGCTTGCCTGTACCCTGCCCTACTGACAGGAAATAGCACTTTTCAGTGGCATAGTGATGTGGTCTGTGCGAAAAAAAGCCATCGCTATCCCGCAACCATTCATCGGGAGATTCCCCATAAAACAGAATATAATCGGAAGAGGTAAAAGCCCCCTGAGCAGAACCTGAGATAAAAATTGCCATTTCATTCAGATCCGATGGTGCAGTGGCAGAAGCTACTTCCGGAAGCATACCACCCGGGCTGCCAAAAAGGCCCAACTGGGGTTTCTGTAATGACTGCATATTGATGCCAAGGGTCTGCAAATCCTGATAGGTAAGCTGGAACACACCATTTCTGTCAGTGCAAACGCGATACCACTCTCCACTGGCCAAAACCGAGTTGTCTGGTTGTGCGGCAGAATTGCTTTTTTCGGGATTGGCAGCAAATAAAAAACGGTAATCAGGCACAAACCAAACCATCTTTTCATATTGGCCGCTGGCGGGATTTCTGCGAAAGGGATATATCACTGCCCTGTAGTGCCTATGCATACGATGCGTAAACTGCAATAGGGAAACGGGCGGGGAATCATATAAAAATCCTGCTTCCTTTAAAACCAAAGCCGCCGTATCTTCCAAAGGAACATAACCGGCATCGTGTATGGCAAAACCCATCTCAAGCAGGGGAATGCCATCAGGAAGCTGGTAAAGAAAAAAAGGCAGCCCGGGAAGAGAGTCGGAATACAAAGCATCTTTTAAAATCGGTAGTCCTTTGTTTGTGCGCCCGGTTAAAGTATCGGAAACCTCCCACCTTACCACAACAGATCCGGGAGGTGGATCAGCCAATGTAGGCAGGGCCAAAACAAGAATCAGCAACAAACAATTTCTCATGTATTCCATAAGTCTCAAGCCGAACATCCTAAGAGCCTTTTATGCATCCTTAGGTTTAAACGCTTGCATCGGCCTTATTGTTTTAAACGAAAACACAGCTCCAAAATTATACATTTGTACTTCCCCTTGCGGATTGTCTATAATTTGTATGCTGTTTTTTCGTTTGCATTCTGATGAGGACATCAATAACCGGCCTGCTTGTATTGCTTTTTGTGTGTGTATCACCCCTTTTACGGGCCCAGGATGCCATATTCTCTCAGTTTTATGCCTCTCCGGTTTACCTTAACCCTGCATTCGCCGGTTCTGCCCATGGTTACAGGTTTGTGTTGAACTACCGGGACAATCCGGCATCTGGTTTCAGTCATTTCAGGACCTTCAATACCGCTTTCGATCATTATGTGCCTGCCCTGGGCGGAGGACTTGCCCTGCTGGTCACAAGCGATCATGCAGGAAACCTGCTTGTAATGAATCAGATCTCAGCTATCTACTCCGTGCATCTCCGACTTACCGATGACTCATATCTGCATTTCGGAGCCCAGGCAGGCTACTTTAGGAAATCCAGCTTATGGAACAGGCTGGATTTTCCGGATCCTACCCAGGCAGAACCTCCTCCCGGCAATACTTTCAAGGATGGGGCAGATTTTGCCTCAGGCCTGCTGTTCTATCACCCGGGATTTTATGCAGGGGTATCGGTTCATCATCTGAGCCAGCCCAATACAAGCATCTTCAATACTGCAGGCGATCGCATCATGCGAAAATACACTTTTCATGCGGGTGCACATATTCCCCTGGGCGGACAGCACGCTTACGGAAGCCGGTCAGGGCCTGCTTTTCTGTCTCCCAATATAATATTTCAGCATCAGGAACCGTTTACACGGATAAACTATGGATTGTATGCAGGTCTGGAACCATTGGTTGCCGGAATATGGCTCCGGCAGGAACTGACAAGGCCCTCCACACTTGTGTTTCTATTCGGGTATCATGCTGAACGTTTTAAAGTTGGATATAGTTATGACCACTGGCTTTCGGGATTTTCGGGTTTGCATCATGCAACCCATGAGATCAGCCTGATAATTCAATCTGCCGGGGCTTTGAAAAAGTCGAGATACCGTATACTAAATTGTCCGGGTTTTTAGTTATTTTTGTACGCGTTAAAAACACCCAATATGAGAAGGCACAACCGATTCCTGCTTTTAACGGCGATCAGCATGATCGTTCTGACAAACATGATATCCTGCAAGAAAGAAGTTTCCCGGGCTACCGGATGGCAATACAACGACCCCAGAACCGGGGGATTTGAGGTAGCAAAATACCAGGAGCAGGAAATTGGCCCCGGTCTTGTTTTCATAGAAGGCGGCACCTTTGTAATGGGCCGCACCACAGACGATGTTATGCTCGACTGGAACAACCTCCCCCGAAGGGTAACCGTTTCTTCATTCTATATGGACGAAACCGAAGTCAGCAATAAGTTTTATATGGAATATCTGTATTGGTTGAACCGTGTATTTGGAGAGGTTTATCCCCAGGTATATACCGATGCGCTGCCGGATACCCTCGTTTGGCTTGATCCACTTGCATATAACGAACCCTATGTTCAGAATTACCTCAGGCATCCCGCCTACCATGATTACCCGGTAGTGGGTGTCAGCTGGGTGCAGGCATCGAACTACGCATCCTGGCGTACCGACAGGGTAAATGAGATGATACTCATTCGTGAAGGCATTCTTGACTGGAATCCAAATCAGAAAGGAGACGACCATTTTACCACACAGGCTTATCTGGCCGGAGAATATGAAGGTATGGTAAGGCGCAATCGCAGAGACCTCAATCCCACCGGCACAGGTGAACGCAGGGTAAGGCAATCCGATGGGCTCCTGTTGCCTTCTTACAGACTTCCAACCGAGGCTGAATGGGAGTATGCTGCGCTTGGCCTTATTGGGAATACAATTGACGAGCGAATTGTAGAAAGAAGGCAATACCCATGGGACGGAACTTCTATTCGCAGTAATGAAAGAAGAACGCGGGGTGTATTTATGGCCAATGTCCAGAGAGGCCGGGGAGACATGATGGGTGTAGCCGGCAACCTTAATGACGGCGGGGAGATTACCGTTCCTGTGTTTTCTTATTGGCCAAATGATTTTGGGTTATATAATATGGCTGGGAATGTAAATGAGTGGGTTCAGGATGTATACAGGCCCCTTTCGCATGAAACAGTAGCTGACTTCAGACCTTTCCGTGGAAGCAATTACCGGGATGGAGACCTGATGTCCAACTTACTTAGCGAGCAACTTAGTGCAGAGGAACGTGCAGCACTATCCCCGGCAGAGCAAACACAGCGCATGTACAGCTTTGGAGAGACCTCTCTTATTAACGATGAATCCAGGGTTTACAAAGGAGGCTCCTGGCGAGACAGGGTATATTGGATAAATCCGGGCACCCGAAGGTTCCTGGATCAGAATGCATCTGCAAATGATATTGGCTTCCGTTGTGCCATGACCCGTGTGGGCAGCCCCACCCTGAATAAAAGATAGTCATGTCCCTGCTTCGCCTTGTTAATGAAGGTGCGGGAATTTGCATCGACAGCAGGATGGCAAAGGCCGGAGACATTTTCTTTGCTATCAGGGGGGAGCATTTCGACGGCAACGATTTCGTAGCCGAAGCCCTGGAAAAAGGTTGCGTCCTGGCTGTTGTTGATCGCGAACCCGATAAAAAAAACCCTGCATTTCTTAAGACCCCTGATGTATTAAAGACCCTTCAGGAACTTTCCATTGGTTACAGGGCCCAGTTTGACACTCCATGTATTGGTATTACAGGGTCAAACGGGAAGACCACAACCAAAGAACTATGCCGTGAGGTTCTGTCAAAAAAATTCAACCTTCTTGCCACCAGCGGCAATCTCAACAATCATATCGGAGTACCCCTAACCCTACTCTCATTAAAAAAACATCACAACTTGGCCCTGATAGAAATGGGAGCCAATCATGTTGGAGAAATCCGCGAGCTTAGCCATATGGCATCTCCCGGATTTGGACTAATAACCAATATCGGGAAAGCACATCTTGAGGGGTTTGGTGGTTATGAGAATGTAAAGCGGGCAAAGTCCGAGTTGTATGATCAC
>CAZFOI010000156.1:0-5084 GCA_964520605.1 uncultured Bacteroidales bacterium | reverse complement strand
CTGATTGAATGCTTACAACGATATGAATTCTATGGACGAATTAATTAAAAAAATATCTGAAATATTTTTCAGATATGGCATCAAAAGCGTAACCATGGACGATCTGGCAAGCGAGCTTGGTCTTTCAAAAAAGACACTTTATCTGCATTTTAAAGACAAAGAAGATTTGGTGGGAAAAGTTGTCCGCTTCATGATAGACCGCCAGCAATGCAGTATCGGGGCTATGGTAAATGATGAAGAAATGAATGCCATTGACCAGCTGTTTCATATGAGCCGGTTTATTACCGCCCACCTTCAGGAGGTAAGCCCGGCGGTAAACTACGATATCCAAAAGTACTATCCCAATGTTTGGGAGGAACTCCTGTCATTCAAAAGACAAACCTTATTCGAACACATAATGGAAAACTATCACAAAGGGGTAAGGGAAGGGCTTTTTCTGAAGGACATCCGCTTTGAAATTATCGCTTCCGTCTATGTAAGCAGGATGGAATTCTATTCGGGTGGCGTTGTTCAGGGACTGGAAAAGTATTCTTTCGGAGAGCTGTTCAACACCTTGTTTGTTTACCATATCCGGGGAGTTGCCAATGAAAAAGGTCTGGCCTACCTGGATCAACTGATTGCCAATAACACAACAAATCAATAATTACATGCGCATTAAAACTATCATTCAATCATTGCTGGTTATTCCCCTGATCATGCTTCCGGTGGCCATCGCAACGGGGAACACCCCGCCTGCAGATTCCCCCCTGGTATTAAGCCTTGAAAAGGCAAGGGAAATGGCCCTTCAGCACAATACGATGATGCAATCCTCCAGAATCGACGCCCGCATAGCCGGAGAACGCATCCGGGAAACAACCGCCATCGGCCTTCCACAGATAAACGCCAGTGTTGGGTATCAGTATTACCTGGATGTACCCACCTCCCTGGTACCAGCTGAATTCTTCGGAGGGCAGGCGGGAGAGTTTGCAGAGATCCGGTTTGGAACCGAACACAATGTTTCGGCCACCGCATCTGTGAATCAGCTGGTATTTTCCGGTGAATATATTGTGGGGCTCAGGGCAGCCAGAATCTACCGCGATCTGGCACAAAAGCAGACAGACCGCACGGCCCTGCAGGTAAGTGAACTGGTAACCGAGACCTACCTTCAGGCCCTTTCTGTTAGCGAAAATCTGAAGATCATGGAGCAAAACCTGGAAAACATGCTTCAGATTCAGAATGAGACCGAAAAATTGGTAAAAGAAGGCTTTTCGGATATGGTAAACTTAGACCAATTGCGTCTGAGTGTTTCCAATATCAGGTACGCAATGGCATCTTTGGAGCGCAGGCAAAAGCTTCTGAATGCCCTGCTGCTGTTTCAGATGGGCCTTGAAGCCAACACCCCGGTCAGCCTTAGCGGAGAATTGGATGAAATGCTTAAGGGCTTTGATTTGCAGTGGATACTCGACAGTCCCTTTGATCCTTCCAGGCATGTGGATTTTCTCTTTATGGAAACTCAGGAAGCTTTTTCATCCATGGTACTGAAAAGAGAACAAAGCCAGTTTCTTCCAAGCATCTCAGCCTCCTTCATCAGGCAGGAGATGGCCATGAGAACATCTTTCAATTTTTTTGATGCCGATCAGTCATGGTTTCCCAATACCTATCTGGGCATTCAGATTCAGGTTCCCCTGTTTTCAAGCGGGATGCGCTCCTCAAGGGTTCAGCAGGCAAGGCTTGAAATGGAAAAGGCCGGTTTGGGAAAATACCAGACAGCACAATCCCTGCTTCTGGAAATGGAGCAATCCAGGGCTGCCCTGACCACGGCAATTGAACAGTTTACCCTTCAAACAGTAAGCATGGAACTTGCCGAAAGAATCCTTTCAAGAACCCGGATTCGATTCAATGAAGGCCTTGCCGGCTCCATGGAACTCACCCAGGCCAATGAGCAGTACCTGAATACCCAGGCAGCCTTTATCCAGGCAAAAGCGGAAGTGCTGATGGCCGGAAGCAAACTGCTGCGTGCCAGGGGCATGAACCAACTGCCGGTTTCCTGGCAATAACACGATATTTTAGTATAAAAATCCGAAAGTAATCCCTTAAAATACAACTATATATGAATTCGATAAAAACCATTGTTGCCTGCTGCAAAAGAATCCGGGCAAAATCCGTCAGCACCATGCTGCTGCTTTTGGGAGCCGGCATGTTCCTGTATTCCTGCAACAGCCAACCAGAAAACGGGGCCGATGCCATCAGAAAACAGATTTCTGACTATAAAGCCCAGATCAACACCCTTACCCTTAAAGTAAATGAACTTGAAAGGGAGCTCGAGGCCATGGGAGAATCATCTGTTGGACGCAACAGAATTTCGGTGGAAGTTTCCCGGATTGAGGAGGGTATGTTTGATCAGACATTCCGTACCACCGCCACTTTGGAAGCCGTTCAGGCTGCCATGATTTCACCCGAGACCAGCGGTCAGATAAAGGACGTGCTGGTTAGCCGGGGACAGATGGTAAGACAGGGTCAGGTATTGGCCAGGCTCAACACCCAGGTTATAGAAAACAACATCAGCGAACTAAAAACAAGTCTGGCCCTTGCTGAGACTGTATATGAAAGACAGAAAAGGCTTTGGGCACAACAGATTGGCTCGGAAATACAGTACCTTGAAGCACGCAACAATTTGGAAGCATTGCAGTTGCGCCTAAAAACACTGCAGGCCCAAATGGAAATGTCGGTAATGAAAGCCCCTTTTCCCGGGATAGTGGATGATATTTTTCTGAAAACAGGAGAATTGGCCATGCCAGGGGTAAGGGTAATGCACCTGGTGAATCTGGACAGGCTCTATGTAAATGCCGATGTTTCAGAAGCATTTTCTGGCAGGGTAAAACCGGGCAGTATGGTAAGTCTGAGGTTCCCGGCATTCCCCGGTACAGAAATGAATGTTCCTGTTTCCAGGGTTGGAAACACCATACATCCGGAGAACCGTACCTTTCAGGTGCAATTGATCATCTCCAACCCTGAAAACAGATACAAGCCCAATATGATGGCCAGTGTGGGCATAGTAACAAAATCTGAAACTGACGCCATTTCCATTCCATCCATACTGATAAGACAGGACATTCAGGGCCACTTTGTGTTTGTGGCTGAGCAGGTGAACGGCGATTTTATAGCCAGAAAGACATACATTGAACGGGGCCCCGACGGTGAAGGCAGAACCCTGATCACCTCCGGACTAAGCGCAGGCGACCAGCTGATTGTGCGCGGGCAGAATCAGGTAAACGACGGAAGCCTTATTCGCATTGTTGAACCGGGCCAGGCACTAAACAATTTATAACACCAAGAATCCATGGAAAAAAAATCTGGCAATACCCTGGTCAGGGAATTTCGGCTTACCACCATTGCGCTAAAGAACAAGCAGACGGTTTTTCTGGTAACCTTTATCCTTGCCATTTTTGGTATCATTTCATACAGAAGCCTTCCCAAGGAGCTTTTTCCTGACGTGGTGATTCCCACGGTAATGGTAAACACCATTTATCCGGGAAACCCACCGGTAGATATGGAAAACCTGGTAACCAGGCCCCTGGAAAATGAAATCAATACCATCAAAGGAATCAAGCAACTGAGATCAACATCAACCCAGGACAATTCCAATATTTTTGTCGAATTCCAGACCGATATAGACATTAAGGCAGCCCTTCAGGATGTGAAGGATGCAGTGGATCGTGTTAGGGGTGATTTGCCCGGGGATCTGCCCGCAGACCCTATGGTACTCGACATAGATTTTTCTGAATTTCCGATTATCAGCATCAACCTTTCAGGAGAATTCAGCCTGAATGAGCTCAAAGGCTTTGCAGATTTCCTGGAGGAAGAAATAGAAGCCATACCTGAGGTTTCCAAGGTAGACATTACCGGAATAGAAGAAAGAGAGATTCATGTTTTGGCAGATCCGGGCAAACTGGAGCTATACGGACTGAGTTTCGATGATATCGAAAACTCCATTCGCTCAGAAAATGTTTCCATAGCGGGCGGTTACGTAAGATTTCTGGACAATACCCGATGGGCGGTAAGGACACTGGGAGAGTTTACGGACATCCGGCAAATGGAGAGCATCATAGTGAAATGGGAAGACCAGCATATAGTATACCTGCGCGATGTGGCAGAAGTTAGGGATGCCTATGCAGACCCCATGAGTTTTGCACGATTGGACGACCAGCCGGTGGTTTCACTACAGGTGGTAAAAAAATCGGGAGAAAATCTTTTGAGTGCCACCGGCAAGATATTTCAGATAATCAGCCAGGCAAGTGGAAACGGGGTATTGCCGGCCTCCCTGAATATTACCATTACCAATGACCAGTCAGAGGAGATCAGAAACCAGTTGGGCAACCTGGAAAACTCCGTAATCATGGCGGTTATACTGGTGGTGTTTGTCCTCTATCTGTTTTTGGGACTAAAGAACGCCTTGTTTGTGGGCCTGGCCATTCCATTATCCATGCTTATCTCATTTATGGTCTTTGGACTGGCATCCATTCAAATAAACATGATTGTGCTGTTCTCCCTGATTCTGGCCCTGGGATTGCTGGTAGACAATGCCATAGTGGCCGTTGACAACATATACCGGTTTGCAGGACAGGACTACAGTATTTTCGAGGCCGCCAAAAGAGCCATAGGCGAAATTGCCTGGCCCATCATAACTTCTACTGCCACCACCCTGTCTGCCTTTCTGCCTCTGGCATTCTGGGGAGGTATTGTGGGCGAGTTTATGAAGTATATGCCCATAACCCTGATTATTGTATTGAGTTCCTCATTGTTTGTGGCCCTGATAATCATTCCGGTTTTCTCCTATACTTTCTATCGCTCAGAAAGAGGAAAACAGGAGCCTTCCCGGGCGGAGACAAACCCAAAGGGCAATAACCGTATCAGGCTGATAGTAATTGGCGTGCTGCTGGCGCTCGGAGGGCTGTTTCACCTTGGGGGTATGACCCTCCTGGGCAATGCGCTGCTGCTGGCCGGTGTGTTATACTTTACCGGACAATTCATCATGAGGCATCTGGCAAGGGTATTCAGAGACAAGGTGTTGCCATTCAATGAAAGGCTGTATGCAAGGACCCGGG
>CAZFOI010000155.1:0-5098 GCA_964520605.1 uncultured Bacteroidales bacterium | reverse complement strand
CGATAGCGAGGCCGTGCGGTTGGTAGGCCCCAGGCAGCCCAATACGAAACCGTGTTCACCGGCCGCCTCCCGTGCCAGTCTGGCGGCCGCCAGGTTCATGGCCGGCACCAGCGCCTCCGTACCATAATCGGTCTGGGAAATGCGGTTGGCATTAAAGGTGTTGGTTTCCAGAATATCCGCTCCGGCATCCATATAAGCCCGGTGAATCTCCAGGATCACATCCGGACGGGTAAGCGACAGCAGATCCATGTTGCCCTTAAGGGGTTTGCCCGCTTCGCTGGCTTTCCAGATGGCATCTACGGCCTCCCCATGGAAATCTTCTTCCCGGAGCTTGTAGCCCTGGATCATGGTGCCCATGGCGCCATCAAGCACCAAAACGCGCTGTTTCAGCACGGCTTCCAATCGCAAATAAGAGTCGGATTTGGTCAGCAAGACAAATTTCAATACAAATCACATGGGGATTGAATCCCACGCAATTAAGCTAAAGAGCGTTCAGAAAATAGAACTATCCATATAGGGAAACTTTGCTGGAGTCTATGGAACTCCTCAAATAAGGATTTTTTATTGCCGTATTTTCAAGCAGGTCAATTTTTCTGTTTAGTAAATTCTCTAAGGCATCTTTTAACGAAAAATAATTGTCTGCATAATCTTTCAGCGGGATTTTGTTAAAATCTACCAATAAATCTATGTCACTCGAGGGTGTTAATTCGTTTTTCAAAACAGATCCAAAAGCATAAAGTCTGGCTACCTTGTGCTTGTGACATAAATGAATAATCTGATTAATATGATCCTCAATTATCTTCATTAATCAAAAATACGATCTTTTTTAATATTTGGCCACAGCTTCGCCCTTTCAGTCACATGACGCAACTGTTTATACGGGCTTTAACTTGTTTGTAACCCGCGGGTTACATCAGTTCTTCGTCTCCGTCCTGATCCCAGAGCAACAGGGCTTCGGGATAATCTTTCAGCAGCTGCAAAGCCTCTTCACGGGTGGCAATAATATACCTTACCCTGCGGCTGATAAACTTCTCGGCCTTTTCAACCAGCTTCATCAGATAGGCCTGGTCTATGCCGCTGCCCACCAGCAACAGGTCAATCACCGGATGGTCCTGTCCCCTGGCAAAATGCCCAGTAACATAAGCACTGCTAAGCCCGCCCAGGCCGCTTACCACCTTTTCTACCAGGTGGTCTATGCCGGTGTGTTTGAGCAATATTTTGTGGATATCGCAGAACAGGGGGTGTTTCTGGTTTGCCTGATACAGCTTTTTATTGCCTTCCTTGCGCGAATTTAGCAGTCCGGCATCTTCCAATCTGTTGAGTTCCAAGCGGATGGCATTGGTCGATTCTCCAAATTCTGCTTCCAGGTCGCGCAAATAAGAGGTATTGCGGCTGTTCAGGAAAAACTTGAGCAACAGCTTAACACGGGTACGGGATGTGATGAGGGTCTGCAGCACGTCAGCACATATTGAGCAGTAAATTTACTCAAAATTGCATCCAAAACAATTTTTATAGACAATTTTTGCCACTAAAGGGGGTGTGATGTGGCTTTTATTGGGAGTAACTATTGGGAGGCAATGTGTTTCAGTTGATGTTGTAGTACCTGCGATACCACGCCACAAAGCGTGCAATGCCTTCAGAAACCGGAGTGCCCGGCTTGTATCCGGTATCCCTTTCCAGTGCCGAAGTATCTGCCCAGGTGGCCGGCACATCGCCCGGCTGAATCGGAAGCATGATCTTCTCAGCGGTTTTGCCCAGCTCCTTTTCCAGTGCCCCGATGAAATCCATGAGCTTAACCGGGCTGCCATTGCCAATATTGTACACCCGGTGGGGAACATCAGAAGCCGAAGGGTCGGGGGTATCGGAGCTCCATCCGGCCCAGGGAGCTGCCGGCTTTTGCACCAGGCTTAATATGCCGTTTACAATATCGTCTATATAGGTAAAATCCCGTAGCATTTCCCCTTGGTTAAAGACCTCTATGGGCCGGCCCGCGAGAATGGCGCGGGTAAACAGGAAGAGGGCCATATCGGGCCGGCCCCACGGACCGTACACCGTGAAAAACCTCAGCCCCGTGGCCGGAATGCCAAACAGGTGGCTGTAGGTATGGGCCATCAGTTCATTCGCTTTTTTCGAAGCGGCATACAAAGAAACCGGATGGTCTACATTGTCGCTAACCGAAAAGGGCATGCGCGTATTTTTCCCGTACACCGAACTCGACGAGGCATATACAAGGTGTTGTACCGTATGGGCCCGGCAGGCCTCCAGAATATTCAAAAACCCGGTTATGTTGGCATCGGCATAAGCCTGTGGGTTCGTAAGGGAATACCGGACTCCGGCCTGGGCGGCAAGATGAACCACACAATCAAAACCCTCACGGGCAAACAACTCCTTTATCCCCTTTCCATCTACCAGGTCCATATACACAAAGCGGTAACCGGCATAACGCGCAGAAGCAACTTCCTGTACCTGCCCCTGAACCGGAGCTCCCCCTGCGACCAGATCTTCAGCCTCAATCCCGGCTTCCCTTAAACGGCCCAGCTTCAGTCCCACATCATAATAATCATTGATGTTATCCAGCCCCACCACCTGATGGCCCGCCCCAATCAGGGCACTCACCAGATGAAACCCGATAAACCCCGCACTGCCCGTTACCAGAATCCTACTCATCGGCCCCGTATCATTTGTGAAACTTTAATGTTTTCACTGAATATTAATTTTCCTGGTCAAGGTTTTGTCTTCAAAATATAAATCCAGGGCCTCTTTGAGATTCTTTTCCGCCTCTTCCCGGCTCTCTCCAAAACTGGACACATCCACATTCAGGCTTTGAGCCACATAATAATTGCCCTCTTTATATACAACATACCGGATTCTTTTCATAACGAAAATCTTTTCGATTGATTAGTATAAAGATACAAAAAATGAAGGCCGCCAAAGCCAAAATCCCATTAACGGCCCCGTATCATTTGTGCAATTTCTACGCTTTCTCTGGCGGTTGATATACGAAAACCATGTCCGCTTAGAATGTTCTCATAGCTTAGGGTATGAAGATCGGTAAACCCATCGCTGAACTCTACCTCTTCTCCATCAAGGGTGATGCTTCGATAAGTCCTTTTGCCCTCTTCCCGGGCTTTTTTCGGCAGGTCGTTTTCATCCACACTCAGATACCATGACACATTGGCCTGCTCAAACTCCAGCAAACCCCTTGCCTTTTCCGGGCGGTTTTCAATTACCTCCAGATGATTGAACTTCCCAAAAATATATCCAAGCATATCAAAAAAATGTATGCCGATGTTGGTGGCCACGCCCCCTGACTTCTGCACATCGCCTTTCCAGGAATAAAAATACCACTTACCCCTGCTGGTAATGTAATCCAGTTTGATGTTGTATTTTTTGTCTTTGGGTCCGTTTTGTATCCGTTCTTTCAGGGCCCGTATGCTTTGGTGAAGCCTGAGCTGGAGAATGGTGTAAATATGGAGCCCGGTTTCCTCTTCCAGAGAGATGAGTTTATCCAGGTTCCAGGGGTTCAGCACCACGGGTTTTTCACAGATGGCGTGGGCCCCGTTTCTGAGCGCCATGCGAATATGGGCATCGTGCAGGTAATTGGGCGAGCAGATGCTGACATAGTCTATCCGGCGGGATCCCTCCCTTCTGAGCTTGTCCAGATGACGGTCGAAGCGTTCGGGTTCGGTAAAAAAATCCGCATTTGGAAAATAACTGTCCATGATACCCACTCCGTCATAAGGGTCCAGGGCACAAACCAGGTCGTTGCCCGTATCGCGAATGGCCCGCATATGCCTGGGCGCGATATAACCCGCCGCACCAATCAGGGCAAAACGATAGGGATTGGTTTTGTCAGCATGCATTTTTATGTTGGTTTGATTGGGTTTCTCTTCCCCCGGTGGAATTCCCAAAATCAGTCAGAAATGCCGGCCCGGGATTCAGGCAGTAAATATACAAAAAGAAAGGAGCCTGTCAACCGTGTCCGATAGCGACCCTGAAATTTAGCACCATAGGGGTTTTCTGCGTGATTTTTCTTATCTTTAAACTACCAAAAGCAAAACCCTTGGGAGGGGTTGCATCAATGGAGTTTTATATCTCGCTTTCTTCCATCAGCGTATTCATGTCCCTGATGCTGGCCGCCATGATCCGCAAGGCCGATATCCGCAGGGAATACCTTTGGTTTGTCCTGGTCATGGCAGCCACGGCCACCTGGGTTACGTTTTCCATTTTTTTTATTATACTTCCCGACCCGTATGCGTTTTACGCAGCCAATCTTTCCTATCTGGGCATCATTGCCATGCCGATACTGTTGCTGAGGTTTGCCTTGAAATTCAGCGGAAGCAGGGCGGCCGGTTCTTTCCTGGCTACCTGGGCGGTATGGTTGATTCCTTCCCTTTCTGTTTTGTTGATGCTTACCAACGCCTGGCACCAACTGTTTTGGACGAATGTTTACCGAGGCACCCTGTTTGCCGGCAATTTCATTCTGACCCTGGAGTTTGGACCATGGTACTGGGTGCACACCATCTATTCCTATGCCATCATCCTTGTGGCCATTGTCATTTTGGTTTACACCACCTATAAAAGAAAAATGCACAACATCCTGTTGTTGCTTCCGCTGGGCATCGCCCTGCCGCTTGGAACCAGCATGATGTTCATCTTCGGGACAACCCACATCGATTATACTCCCGTTATGCTTTCATTCTCCTGTGTGGCTTTCGGCTGGGCCATTACCAGCGGATTTTATTCCGAAAACCTTCGCACGGTAAACGCACTGAAAGAAAAAACAGAATCATTGCAGGAGCTGTACAGCCTGATTGTGGGCATGTCTGAAAACCTTCTCAAGGCAGACATTCCTTCCATGGAGGCAACCATAGATCAGGCCATGGAAGAACTTGGCCTTTTTACAGAAGTAGACCGTGTGTATATTTTCGACTACAATCCCGAAACCGACAGCCTCAGCAACACCCATGAGTGGTGCAACAGCGGGATTACACCTGAAAAAGACAATTTGCAGAACATCCCCCTTGAGGCCATTCCAACCTGGCTCGAGAATGTCCCAGACGATCGCTTCCTGTTGCTCGACCAGCTTCTTCGCCGA
>CAZFOI010000154.1:0-5123 GCA_964520605.1 uncultured Bacteroidales bacterium | reverse complement strand
ATCGGCACTGGGAAATTGCTCACGCAGGTGATCTACCTGTTGCCCATTCTTCCAGAACCTGAAACATACATGGGGCCCGGTAGCCAGTCCGGTGCTGCCTACATAGCCTATAACCTGTCCCTGTCTGACCCTTGCCCCTGGTCTTATTCCCTGCGCAAACCGGGACATATGAAGATACTGGGTCTCATATACTGAATTGTGCCTGATTCGCACATAATTGCCATTGCCTCCGTCATATGCCGCTCTGGTTACCACACCATCGCCCACGGCAAGTATGGGTGTGCCATGTGGTGCCGCATAGTCAGTGCCATAATGGGGTCTTCTCTGATTTAAAATTGGATGAAGCCTTGAATTGGAAAACCTGGAAGTAATTCGTCCAAACTCCAGGGGAGCCTTTAAAAACATCTTACGCAGATTGTCCCCTTCTGTATTGAAATAATCTGAAATGGTGTCTGCCTCAAAATGAAAACCAAGGATATCCCTCCCAAAATGTTCAAAAAACAAGGCACGGATTCTCGAAACACCAACAGAGCGCTCCCCAACGTATGATTCATCATAAATGACACGAAAGCGATCCCCCTTCTGTATTCGATAGAAATCCACCTCCCAGGCAAGCACCTCAGACATTCGAATGGCCAGTTCAGGGTTCAGCTCTCTTGCAGAAAGGGCGCTCCACAATGAGGATTCAATTAAACCGGAAGCATGTTTGGTTATGTATGTTATCTCCCTGACAACCCTGTCCAATTGCAGGGTGTCTTTAAAAGAAACCCGGAGGAATTCCAGTGGGGATATCTCATAAACAAAATGGGCCAGCAGGTCTTCCTGCTCCTGGGGATAGTACGCATAATAAGCCTGACCGGAACGCATCCTTCTTGGATCGAACAGTTCGCGCATTTCTCTGGCAACCTGATCTATCAGAACAGCAGACAGATCGAGCCCAGAAAGGATATGTGAAAGCGTTTGCCCTGACCTGATGATATGCCTGCTTACAATATAAGCGTCCTGGGCAAATCCGAATTCATCCTGAATTAGCTCCTCAATCTCAGCATCAACCAGAAAATTCTCCTTTTCATTTTTACTATTCTGCATGAAAAAAACCACAACCGCCAGCAAAACAATGGCCATCAAAACCATTGAAACAGGCGATTGAACCATTCTCTTTATTCTGTTAGAAGTCATAAGCGAGCTGCAGTGTTAAGGGTTGGCAATAAAAAAGGCCCTGAAAAACAGGATTACCACATAGGCTATTCCAAATAATACAAAAAAAGCCGTAAGTGAATAACTGCTTTGTTTAGTGGGAGGTGTATGCAACAGCGTTTCAAGTCCTCTCCAAAATAAATAAACCGTGTAGGCCAAAGAAAGAAAAGAAAGCCAGCTCAATGCCGGAACAAATCCAATGACCAGCTGAAATACCAGATAAGGCGTAAGGGCGAAGCCCGTAAGATAGAGGGTTTTGGAAAAATCAGCCCGGGACTTGAAAGCAGGAGCCAGCTGGTAAAGCATCAGTGCGCCCAGCCAGGCAGCCATGCCATACGACAGCAGGCCAATGAGCATCAGTTGAAAATCAGAAAAACCTCCTTCGGGAACTTGACGCATTTGCTGCATCATACGACCTGCCGCTCCCGCAACAATCAGTGGCAACAGGTAAACAAAAGAGAAAGACCCTGTTCTTTCAGGCAGCACATTGAGTATGGCATAGCCCTTTTCAGGGTCATGGAATGCAGCGGCAAATACACTGAACAGTTTCAGCACCGGGGTGTTTTTTATTTCCGCAAAAATAGAGAAAACTGATGAAATGCCGAAATTGCACATGAAGGGAAGGGAAAAATGAGCAAATTTGTGGTAAAACTATGCCTATGGGCTGGACATCTTGGCAAAAGGGTTTTGTCTCTTTTTTAAAACTGGAAAGATCCCTGTCTGTTCATTCTGTCAGGGCGTATGCCTCTGATGTAAAAAAAATGTGCGATTATCTCTCCCAACACCGAAACATTAACCATCCCAAAGAGGTAAGTCCTGAGGATCTCTCGGCATTCATTCAGGAAATTGCAGGTAGTGGGACAGGTGCCAGAAGTCAGGCCAGAATGGTGTCGGGTATCAGGTCATTTTTTCAATATCTGGCCGTTGAGGAAGCCATTGAGTCTGATCCTTCCAAAAAAATAGATGCTCCTCGTATCAGCAGGAAGCTTCCCGGTGTTATGTCAGTAAATGAAATTGAACAAATCATCAATGCCATTGATCTTAGCAAACAGGAGGGGCAGAGAAACAGGGCCATTATTGAAACCCTTTATGGGTGCGGGCTCAGGGTAAGTGAACTCACAAACCTGAAGCTTTCTCAAATCAGATTTGCCGATGAATTCATTCTGGTTACCGGCAAGGGCAACAAGCAACGGCTTGTGCCTTTGGGAAGCGCTGCCATGAAACACCTGAGACTTTACATCGAAAACCAGAGAAAACAGCTTCCCATTGCCAAAGGCCATGAGGACACCCTGTTTCTAAACCGTTTCGGGAAAAAACTATCGAGGGAAACCATTTTCAGAATCATTAAAACACATGCAGCCGGGGCTGGCATAAAGAAAAACGTCAGCCCCCATACCTTCAGGCATAGTTTTGCCACTCACCTGATTGAAGGTGGTGCGGATCTCAGGGCAGTTCAGGAAATGCTTGGGCACGAATCCATTACGACAACCGAAATTTATACCCATTTGAGTCGTGAATATCTTCGCGAGAATTTGCTTTCATTTCATCCCAGGGCAAAAATGATGGATAGCTAAAGCCTGTTTGGCTGCATGATTGATTTTCCCTATTTTTGGATTCAGTCTGCAACCGATGATGCCATTATTTCCATTATACAAGATCCTGAGAAGCCATTTTCTTCTGTTCGCCATTTTCGGCTTTTGCTTCCAGGCATTGGCCCAGCAGCCGGTAATCACCCTCCGGGGAGAGATTTACCCCTTCAATGAGGTTTACTCAGGCAACCGGTCTGATGTTCAGTTCTACCACGTATCGGGTAGCGGATTGCAATCCCAGCTTACGATCGTGGCACCGGAGCATTTCCTGATTTCTCTCGATTGTCACAACCATTTTTCCCGTCAAATAAGCCTACAGGCTGTGGGTAGCGAATTGCGGGAAACCAGGATTTTTGTAAGGCATTACCCCGGAGAGACAGGGCTATGGCAAGGCAGCATCCTGCACTCCTCGGAAGGAGCTGCTAACGTAGCTTTGGCTGTTACAGGGTCAGGAATTCCCAGTGCCATACCCCTGAACTATTACAGCAGCGCCACAGCAAGGGGCAGCCGGTTGAAAACCCAACTGCACGAAGTCATTCGCAACCATCAGGTACAAACCTATTCCAGCCTGTGGACACACTTTCAAATCACTGACCGTCATTTTTCGGGCAGGGTATGGGATATGTACTCCAACAACCCCTGCGGGGACTCTCCTTATGTGTTTGTTTTCGGAGATGACCAAGACAGGGGCTCAGGCGGTAACAGGGAGGGAGATGTATACAACCGGGAACACAGCATGCCAAGATCATGGTTTGGGGGGCAGGTAGACCCCATGCATACCGATTTGTTTCATATCTGGCCCGTAGACAAATGGGTAAATGCCCGCCGGGACAATTACCCTTATGGAGAAGTTTCAAATCCAGGCTGGGTCAGCATGAATGGAGGCAAGTTGGGAAACAACAGCCTGGATGGCTATAGCGGCATAGCATTTGAGCCCATTGATGCATACAAAGGGGACGTTGCCCGGGGGTTTTTATATATGGTTACGCGTTACGAAAACCTGATCAGTAGCTGGACCAACAGCCCGGAAGGCAATGAAATGCTGTCCCATAGTACCTATCCCGGGTATAAGCCCTGGGCTATACAAATGCTGCTATCCTGGCACAGACAGGATCCGGTTAGTCAGAAAGAAATAAGCCGAAACAATGCCATTTACCAGATTCAGGGAAATCGAAACCCTTTTATAGACCATCCCGAGTTGGCAGAATACATTTGGGGGGATACCACCCTGCATTACGGAAATTACACCAGGGAGTCCATGCTTTTTCATGTATTTCCAAATCCGGCTGTAAGCCATATTACCATTACAGGTTCTGAAAAAAAAGCCGGTGCTGTTTCATTGCTCGACCTTAATGGAAAAATTCTGGCGCATTATGCAGACATCATGCTCCCCCTGACACTGCAGACTGCATGGTTGAAACCCGGCCTGTATCTTCTTGCGCTTGATTTTGGAGACAGGCCAAAGTATTTTAGAATGGCAATATCCAGATAATTATCTATATTTGATCCCAAGTACAATACAATTATGCAAACACCCAGGAATCAGGTTTCTGATGCAGTTTCCAAGCGGTATGACTCACTTTCCAAAGAACCCTGCTGTCTGTCATGCGGGGGAGCCGTAACCCATGCAGATGTGAATTCGGGGGAAGCATGTGTTGACCTGGGATGCGGGAAAGGAATGGATGTCATTCGAATGGCCATCAGAGCCGGAATATCCGGTTCTGCCATAGGAATTGATATTTCTGAAGGGATGCTTGAAACCGCAAAGCAGAATGCTGAGCGGGCCGGAGTCTCCAATGCCGTATTCATTTATTCCCCCCTTGAACAAATCAATCTTCCTGAAGCCTGTGCCGATGTGGTAATTTCCAACTGCACCATCAACCACTCCCTTTCACAGGGCAGTGTCTGGCAGGAAATTTTCCGCATTCTAAAACCCGGGGGGCGGTTTGTTGTAAGTGATATTTACGCAATCGAGAAGGTTGCTGACACTTACCGGAACAATCCGGCATACATATCAGAATGCTGGGAAGGTGCTGAAACAAGACAGGCCTACATGAAGAACATCGCCCAGGCAGGATTTATCCGGACCGAGGTTCTTGAAGAAAGCAAGCCCTATGAAAAAGGATTGATAAAGGTTGCCAGTTTTACCGTTAAAGGGAATAAACCCTGATTACATACGAAATATAAAACACCAGCCCATGAAAAAGCTTACAAAAAAAACCACTACCCAGGTAATGCTATTATCAAATCAAATTTTAAAAACAAAAACACCTTCAATTGCACTAATAAAGGATTTTTTCTCTGCTATTAACTTAATGCAATACCCCTGGTATTATA
>CAZFOI010000153.1:0-5125 GCA_964520605.1 uncultured Bacteroidales bacterium | reverse complement strand
TAATATCTAATCAAATACTAAGACATGGAGCCGAGCCTGCTGCAAAAGCTAAGCATTTTGGCGGATGCAGCCAAATATGATGTCTCCTGTTCTTCAAGCGGAAGCAACCGATCGGGCAAAGATGGATTGGGCAATGCCGCCAGAGCAGGAATCTGCCATTCGTTTACAGAAGACGGCAGGTGTATTTCCCTTTTAAAAATTCTCCTTACCAATCATTGCATTTATGATTGTGCCTATTGTATCAACCGCACAAGCAACGATATAAAGCGCACTTTTTTTACTCCTGAGGAACTTGCCTCCATTACAATAGAGTTTTACCGCAGGAATTATATAGAAGGACTTTTCCTAAGTTCGGGGGTTATGAGGAATCCGGATTATACAATGGAGCGTCTGGTGGCAGTTTGCCGGTTGCTTAGAGAAAAACACCGGTTCTTTGGTTACATTCATCTTAAACTTATTCCGGGTGCCAGCCCCGGCTTGATCGACCAGGCCGGATTTCTTGCAGACAGAATCAGCGTCAACATCGAAATTCCTTCGGAAAACAATCTTAAGCTGCTTGCTCCGGAAAAGGATTATGGATCAATTTACCTCCCTATGAACCAGATCCATATGGGTATAGCTGATTCCGCTGATGCCCGAAGCCGCTATCGCAAGCCACCTCGCTATGCGCCTGCCGGACAAACCACCCAGCTGATTGTGGGTGCAAGCCCCGAAACAGACTTTTCCATACTACGTCTTAGCGATAGCTTATACAGGGAACAAAGCCTGAAAAGGGTATACTATTCGGGATATGTCCCTGTTAATGTTTCAGATACCCGCCTTCCGGCATTAAATAGCCCACCTTTAATCAGGGAAAACCGTCTGTATCAGGCTGACTGGCTTATGAGGTTTTACAAATTCAACTATGATGAAATACTTGGGGAAGATCAGCCCGATCTTGATCCCGATCTTGATCCCAAACTTGTTTATGCTCTGAGAAATCCGCATTTGTTTCCGGTAGACCTCAATCAGGCATCATACGAAACCATACTGAGGGTTCCAGGTATTGGAGTGCGATCGGCCAAAATGATTGTATCCAACAGAAAGTTTGGAAGCATCGGCCTGGATCACCTTAAAAAAATGGGGGTGGCGTTAAACAGGGCAAAATACTTTGTTTCATGCAGGAGTTTTCCTGCCCACAATCTTGTGCAGAGCCCTGAAGTTTTGCGCAGAAAATTTCTCAAAACAAACAAAGGAGTAGCCGGCAGGCAATTGAGCTTTTTATGGAATGATTGATTTTATTTAAAAGTCAGCTTATGTGTGTCTTGCATTATGATGGCAGTTTCGAGGGCTTCCTGACATTGGTTTTCGAGACTGTCTCGAAAAAGATCATTCCGGAAAACATAATCTGTTCCATGGAGGAAAGAAAGTATGGCAGACAACTTAGTCTGGACGCAGAAACCTTTATTGACACAGACCTTGAAAAAGCCTTTCGCGTATACAGGGGGATTGTAGCTTATAGTTCCAGAGCCAATGCATCAATGATTGCTGTTGCATTCCGGTCTTCTGATAAGGGCAAGGATATGCTGATATGGCGATACCTGGAAAAAATGTTTGTTTACCGCAGCAAAGATTTTTTTAGGAATGGGCTTGATGATGACGTATTTCAGTTGCATAGTATTGCCAAAAGAGTTAAACAGGAAGTGCATCGTTTCCAGGGGTTTGTGAGGTTTCAGGAAGCAGAGACTTCATTGATGGTGGCTGCCATTGAGCCTGACCACGATATAGTGGGGTTGCTGGGAACTCATTTCAAAAACCGCTTTCCCGGCAGGGAGTGGATCATTTTTGACACCCGGAGAAGACAAGGGATTTGGTTCGATCAGAAGGAGATACAACTTGTTGTTTTCGACAAAGGATTGCCCCTGGATTCAAACCACTCTCTAAAGCAGCATATTCGATCAGACAGAGAGGATCAGTACCGGGAACTTTGGAAATGCTACTATGAATCCGTCAATATAGCTCAGAGAGTTAACAAAGGACAAATGTTACGCATGATGCCCCGCAGGTACTGGAAATACCTCCCCGAAAAGGACAACTGAGTGTTGGCCGTTTTAACATGGTTTTGTTTACATTTGTTACAATGTCGAAACAAGACCCTCGCTAATGGCCCGTCCCAGTCACAGGCATTGGGATCACTTGCATCCCCTGATTCAGACCCTGCCACAGGATCCCGGTGTTTATCAGTTCTATGATGAACGTGGAACCATTCTATATGTAGGAAAGGCAAAAAACCTAAAGAAACGGGTGTCTTCTTATTTCAATCGCAACAAGTCAGATCATGCCAAAATAAGGGTTATGGTAAGACGCGTGGCTGATATCAGGCATATAGTTGTAGGCACCGAATTGGATGCTTTACTTTTGGAAAACAATTTGATAAAGAAGTACCAACCCAGGTACAATGTGTTGCTGAAAGACGATAAAACATTCCCTTGGATCTGCATCAAAAACGAACCCTTTCCACGCATCTTTGCAACCCGGAATCTGATACGTGACGGGAGCCGTTATTATGGCCCCTATGCTTCCGTAAAAACCATGTATGCCCTTCTTGAGCTCATTCGCAAACTGTTTCAGTACAGAACCTGCCGGCTGAATCTAAGCGAGGCCAAAATTGCAGAGGGAAAATACAGGAGATGCCTTCAATACCATATTGGCAATTGCAAGGCCCCATGCGAGGGTTTGCAAACACCCCGGGATTATGGCCTGACCATAGAAAGCATTGAGAATATTTTAAAAGGAAACCTGGCAACAGTATTGGGTGAATTAAAACAAATGATGCGTCGGTATTCTGATTCGTTGGAGTTTGAAAAAGCCGGTATTGTCAGAGAAAAACTTGAATTGCTTGAAAAATTTCAAAGCAAATCCATGGTGGTAAGTGCCAGCATTCATAATGTTGATGTGTATACCATTGTAAGTGATGAGGACAATGCCTACGTGAATTTTCTTAAGGTAGTGAACGGATGTGTTGTTCAGTCTCACACCATGGAGATCAAAAAACGCCTGAATGAAGACAATGCGGAACTGCTTGTAATGGCAATCATTGAGTTAAGGCAACAACTGCAGAGCAATGCTCCGGAAATCCTTGTAAGAGAGAAGCCCGGTGTGGAACTTTCGGATGCCCGTTTTGGTGTTCCTAAAAGTGGAGACAAGTTGCGTCTTTTCGAACTGTCGGAGAGAAATGCAACATATTTCCAGATGGAAAGAAGCAAACAAAGGGAACTGGTAGATCCGGAAAGACATACCAAAAGAATTCTTGAGCAGTTGAAAAAGGATTTGCGCCTTAGCAAACTGCCTGATCATATAGAGTGCTTCGATAACAGCAATATTCAGGGGACCCATCCGGTGGCAGCCATGGTGGTGTTCAGAAATGCGCGCCCCAGCAAGAAGGAATACCGGCATTATAACATCAAGTCGGTTACGGGTGCCAATGATTACGCCTCAATGGAGGAAGTGGTTTACCGGAGATACAAGCGCCTGATGGAAGAAGGCGCTGCGCTTCCTGGATTGGTAGTGGTTGACGGGGGGAAAGGACAACTGGGTGCTGCATTGAAGGCCATTACAAGGCTTAATCTCCGGGAAAGCATCCCACTTGTTGGCATCGCCAAGCGTCTGGAAGAAATTTATTTTCCGGGAGATCCCCTGCCTTTATATATAGATAAGAAGTCAGAATCCCTAAAACTGATTCAATTCTTAAGAGATGAGGCGCACCGCTTTGGTCTGGGCCATCACCGGCAGAAACGAAGCAAAGCTGCTTTGCAATCAATACTGACAGAGATCAAAGGGATAGGCCCAAAAACCATTGAACAGTTGCTGAAGTCCTTTGGCTCGGTTGAGGGAATTAAAAACGCCTCTGTCGAACAACTGGCATCTGTTGCCGGGCAGGCCAAAGCAGTTTTGGTATCCAAAGCAATCGATAATATGATGGAGGGTCTTAAGGCTGACGAAAATTCCATGTAAAAAGGGAAAAATCAAATCAAAAACCTGGATGCTTATGAAACAGGAGAACCAACAGTCAGAAAGCAGGGGTGCAATTATACTTCCATGGGCTGACCGATTCCTTATTTGGAGGCAGAAGCACATATCTGATAAGAATTTTCTGCTGATACTCTGCATACTTATTGGCATGCTGGCATCAATTGCGGCAGTGATTCTGAAAACATCCGTACATTACCTTGAATACTGGGTAAGGAATCATCCTGGTAAGCATCTGGAGAACTACTATTTTCTGGTTTTTCCATTGATTGGCATTCTGATAACGGTGTTTTATATTCGGCGGTTTGTCGGGGATGACATCAGCCACGGTGTTTCGAAGATATTATACGCCATTTCCCGCAACAAGGGAATGATGAAGCTCCACAACACCTATTCATCAATTATTGCCTGTACTTTTACCGGTGGCTTTGGTGGGTCCGTAGGTATGGAGGCACCCATTGTTTCAACCGGAGCCGCCATAGGATCAAATATTGCACAGGCCGCACGATTTGGCCACCGCAGGACCATCCTGCTTGTTGGATGTGGTGCAGCAGCAGCCATAGCAGGAGTTTTCAAAGCACCCATTGCCGGTTTGATTTTTGCCCTGGAAGTACTGATGCTGGATCTTACCATTGCTTCCATCATACCACTGCTGGCAGCTACCGTTACAGGAGCCATTGTTTCGGCCATGCTTCTGGGTGAAGGTGTCGAATTCTACTTTGCCATGACCGACACTTTTAACTATGGTTCTATCCCGTTCTATATTGTTTTGGGTGTTTTTACAGGAGGCGTTTCCCTGTATCTGACATGGATGAATGCCAGGATTGAAAACAGAATGAGCCGGATTAAGGGTGCATACAAAAGGGTCGTATATGGAGGGCTGATTCTGGGTGTTTTGATTTTCCTTTTTCCCCCACTGTTTGGAGAAGGGTATTTTACCATGCGAAGCATGTTGTCGGGGCAACCGGAACAATTATTACAGAATAGCGTATTTGGCAATATTCAGGATAATTCGGGCCTGCTTTTGATAGTGTTTTTGTTTTTGGTGCTTTTTTTTAAAGCCATTGCCACTTCACTTACAACAGGAGCCGTTGGAATTGGCGGTGTTTTTGATCCC
>CAZFOI010000152.1:0-5126 GCA_964520605.1 uncultured Bacteroidales bacterium | reverse complement strand
TCACTATATTGGTAAATACCATGGAGGGCCCAAGGAAAACATCATCCTCACAAATTACCCCCGTGTATATGGAGACATTGTTCTGTACCTTAACATTGTTGCCCAGCACAACACCCGGGGAAACGACTACATTTTGGCCGAGATTGCAGTTTTCTCCGATTTCGCAGCCTGGCATGATGTGCGTAAAATGCCATATACGGCTTCCTTTTCCAATTTTACAACCCGGATCAATTACCGCTGTTTCGTGGCTGAAAAAATCTGTGTCTTCCATCGTTGTCTGGATTATTTTAATTCATGGTAAGAGAGGACTGTGGATGCGATAAAGTGCAATTGTTCCTCATCCAGTTCCGTATGCATGGGCAGGGAAATAACACTCTCGCAAAGCTGTTCAGAAACCGGGAAATCACCGGGTTTGTATCGTGGGTCAAGATATGCCTTTTGCATATGCATGGCTACCGGATAGTAAATCATGGCCGGAATATCATGGGCTGCCAGATGCTGTTGCAAACCATTGCGGTCTATCCCCTGAGTTTTTAATGTGTATTGATGAAACACGTGAGTGGAGTAAGAACTTCGGGCCGGGATACTTAATTTTGGATGATCAGAAAAGGCCTTATCATAATATGCTGCTGCTTTTTGTCTTGCCGCAGCATAGCGATCCAAATGCCGGAGTTTTACCCTGAGTATGGCGGCCTGAATGCTGTCGAGTCTGGAGTTAACGCCAATGGTGTCGTGATAATATCTTACCCTCATCCCATGATTAACAATCGAACGGCATGTCTGGGCTAAATCGTCGTCATTGGTAAAAATGGCTCCGCCATCCCCGTAGCAGCCGAGATTTTTTGACGGGAAAAAAGAGGTGCATCCGATTTCCGTCAGGGTGCCGGCCTTTTGAATTCTGCCGTCGGAGAACCGGTAATCTGCTCCAATGGCCTGGGCATTGTCTTCAATGATGGCGAGCCCATGCTGCTTTGCCACTTCCATGAGTGGCTCCATATGGACGGTCTGGCCAAACAAATGTACAGGCACTATGGCTTTGGTTCTGGGACCAATGGCTTTTTTAACGGCTTTTATGTCGATGTTGAAGGTATCCGGCTCAACATCAACCAGAACCGGCGTAAGCCCCAGCAGTGCGATAACCTCTACGGTTGCAACAAAGGTAAAGGTTGTGGTAATTACTTCATCCCCGGCTTTCAGGCCAAGAGCCATCATGGCCACCTGAAGCGCATCGGTTCCGTTTGCGCAGGGAATTACGTGCCTGACACCAAGGTATTGCTGGAGTTCTTCCTGAAAAAGCTTTACCTCCGGGCCATTGATAAATTGGGTAGACCTTACTACATCCAGGACGGCCTGATCGATTTCAGCAGCTATGTGATCGTACTGAGTCCTGAGATCGACCATGTGTATTTTTTTCATAGACAGTATCGGGGGTAATGAGGGTTTGTTCAAGGATTAACCCACAAATATAGAAATAATTCATCTGTAGCCACTGAAAATTGCTGACAGATGCCCTGCTGAAAGAACCGGACTTTTGGCTGAAATGTCTTTAAATTATGGATTCCCGGATCAGATCAGAATCTTTGCAGGAAAGAAAACGTATCTTTGCCCTTGGTCTTCATAGTATACTATTCATGGAATTGCTATACCATTTTGGTATGAGGCTTTATGGAGCTGCCATTCAATTGGCGGCACTGTTCTCCGGCCGGGCCTCTGCCTGGGTAAATGGGAGAAAAAACACCCCCATTAAACAGAGGCTGGGTGGCAAACTGGCCTGGTTTCACTGTGCATCTCTTGGGGAATTTGAGCAGGGCAGACCTGTTTTGGAAGGATTCCGTGAGCAGCATCCGGATTGGCAAATTTTGCTTACATTTTTTTCCCCCTCAGGGTTCGAGGTCAGGAAAAACTATCCCGTGGCCGATTATGTTTGCTACCTCCCGCTTGACACTCCCGGCCGGGCAAAGCGTTTTTTGGATCATTGGAAACCGGACTTTGCCGTCTTTGTAAAATACGAGTTCTGGTTTGGATACATTGCTGAAATGTCCAGTCGAAACATTCCCCTGGTTTTTATTTCCTCCAGGTTCAGACCGGGGCAGTTGTTTTTCAGGCGCTATGGACGTTGGTTTTTGCAGCAGCTGAAAAAGGTCCGTTTTTTTTATGTTCAGGATGATGCTTCTGAAACAATTCTTAAGAAGCATGGGGTTTCCAGGGTAAGTGTTTCAGGAGACACACGATTCGACAGGGTATTTCAGGTTGCTGAACAGCAGATCAGTGTGCCATTTCTTAAAGAATTTGCCTCAGGGGGGAAGCTGTTAATAGCCGGCAGCACATGGCCATCCGATATGGATATACTTTTACCGATGATACTTAATCCCCATGCTGGTATGCGGTTTTTGATTGCACCCCATCAGGTGTCGGAAAAGCATCTTGTATTGCTGGAACAACAGTTGAAGGGACGGGCCATAAGGTTTTCCCGCTTGAAAGAACCCCCGGATGAAAGCCGGGTAATCATTCTGGACAGCATGGGCATGCTGTCCAAGGTTTACCGGTATGGAAACCTGGCCTTTATCGGAGGGGGATTTGGAGAGGGCATTCACAATATCCTCGAGGCCGCCTGTTATGGGTTGCCTGTATTCTTTGGCCCCAATTACAGGCGCTTTTCAGAGGCCGTTGATCTGATTAGCCTCGGTGGTGCATTCCCGGTCAGCTCAACAGCAGATTTGAGGAAGCATTGCGGATTTCTTATCAGCAATCCGCTTGAATATGAGCTGGCCTCAATTAGGTGTACAGATTATGTTGCATCGAAAACAGGGGCTACCGCCCGTATTCTTACCGGGCTTTCGGCTTTGACTGATTCATAAGGTTTTATTACCTTTGTTGGCAATGAGTAAAACCATGAAGTGGATATTTAAAATCCTGATTTCGGCATTTGCCGTATTTATAACTGCCTATCTTATGCCCGGTGTGGCTGTTGAAACATTTGCCGCAGCCATTGTGGTGGCCTTTGTCCTCGCGCTGCTCAATATGTTTGTTAAACCCCTTCTTGTTGTTCTTACCATACCGGTTACCATCATGAGTTTCGGATTGTTTCTATTGGTAATCAATGCATTTATTATTCTGATTGCGGGAGAACTGGTGAAAGGATTTGAGGTTAACGGGTTTGGATGGGCATTGCTTTTCAGTATTTTCCTTTCATTCGTAACCTATTTGCTCGAACTTCCCGTAAAACCCCCCAGACCACACTCCGGTAGAAACACTGAGTCGTTTTAGCCACAAAGAAATGCTTTCTGTCATACGCTGGTCCTGTATGTCTGTCTGATATGCAGTACAATAGGATTATTCCTGTATATTTAGTGCCGTCTTTTGTCAGTCTTGCCAGAAGACATTTAGTCTTTACCAATAACCAATTATCACTCCAGCTATGCGATTGTTACGTTTGATTCTTATTGGCTTTGTATTGTCAATGCCTTTATTTGTTTTTGCACAAAGCGAAAACATCGACCTTAAAATGATACAGCGGATAAAGGAAGAGGGTTTAACCAATTCCGGGATCCGCGATATTTCATTTTTTCTTACAGATGTGGTTGGCCCCCGACTATCAGGCTCTGAAGGCATGAACCGCGCCTATGAGTATACAAGCCGCCAGATGTCAGACTGGGGCTTATCCAATGTGCAGGTGGTTCCATGGGGCGAGTTTGGCGTCGGCTGGGAAAACGAAAAATTCTATATTGCCATGACCAAACCCTATTATCAGCATCTTATTGCCGTGCCAAGGGCCTGGACCAGGGGCACTCAGGGATTGGTGAGTGCCAGTCCTGTTCTTGTGGATATCCGGTCAGAGCAGGATCTGGCCAAATACCGGGGCAAACTTAGGGGCAAGGTAGTGGTGACTCCCGTAACCAACGAACCCGTAGTATCATTTAACCCGATGGCATCTCGATACTCAGATCAGGATCTGGAAAACATTGCCCGACTTCCCGATCCAAGAAGTCCTTCATTTGGGAATCCCGTACAGGCCCAGCAGGGATGGGATGACAGAAGGAATATGATGCGCAGGATATCTGAGTTTTTTGAAGAAGAAGGCGTGGTTGCCGTATTGCATGCATCCGGCAATTTCGGAACGGTTCGCTCGGGTGGTTCAGGGTATGCCGTAGGGGCAGACAGGTCGCTCCCCCAGATAGACATGACTTTTGAACATTATGGGAGAATTGTAAGGCTGTTGGAGGCAGGGATAGAGGTTTCCCTTGATCTGGATGTGGCAAACCGTTTTATCGAAGATGATATCAAAGGGTATAATGTGATTGCGGAAATACCCGGGACTGACCGCAGATTGAAGGAACAGGTGGTTCTTATTGGCGGGCACCTGGACTCCTGGCATGCAGGAACCGGCGGAAATGACAATGCGGCAGGTGTTGCGGTAATGATGGAGGCGATACGGATATTAAAGGCCATAGGAGTTCAACCAAGGCGCACCATCCGGATTGCCCTTTGGGGAGCCGAGGAGCAGGGTTTGTTTGGTTCAAGGGGATATGTCAGTGAGCATTATTTTGATCGCACCACCCGCGAAAAGAAGGCTGACTACGACAAGCTTTCAGCCTATTTTAATGTTGACAACGGCTCCGGCATGATCAGGGGTATTTGGCTGATGGGCAACGATGCTGCAAGGCCGATATTTGAAGAGCTATTAAAGCCCTTCCATGATATGGGTGCTACTACCGTTACGCTTCGCAATACTGGGGGGTCTGACCACACTGCCTTCAATTCTGTTGGACTTCCCGGATTTAATTTTCTTCAGGACAGGATAGATTATGGCAGGGGATATCATACCAATATGGACACCTTTGAGCGCATGCAATTGGGAGATATGATGCAGGCGGCCGTGGTGGTCGCCGGCGTGGTGTATCATGTAGCCATGAGGGACGAGATGATACCGAGAAAAGCATTCGACCCGGAGGCTATTCCTTCAAGAGGTCGTTAAACAGGGCTTCGAATTTTTTTACCTTGGGTAAAATAACCAGATTGCAGTAGGCCTGCCCTGGATTGTTTGCAATATAATTTCTGTGGTAGGCCTCTGCTTCATAATAGCTGGTAAGGGGAATGATTTCAGTAACAATGGGATTGTCAAAAAT
>CAZFOI010000151.1:0-5140 GCA_964520605.1 uncultured Bacteroidales bacterium | reverse complement strand
CCGGAAGAGTCGGCATCAGAGGATGTCCTTAGCGGTTTGTTCGAAGAAATGGACAGCGAAGAAAACCTGAAAGAGGGTGGGAAAAGCAATAAGTCCAATCTTTACATCCAGTTTATCAAGGATGAGAATGTCAAAAGCAGGCTTGTAGGCTTAAAACCAGGAAGTCAGCTCGTTTTTAATCCGATCGAATCTGTTGGTTCCGAAACGGAAGCCGCAGCCATGCTTGGAGTAAAAAAAGAAGAACTTGACACCCTGCAACCATTGTTCCGATTCACGGTAGACGGCATCAGCCGGATTGAGCCCGCCGAACTGGATGAAACACTTTATGAGAAGGCGGCTCCCGGAAAGGAAATTAAAACTGAAGAAGCATTCCGTGCGTTTTTGAAAGAGCAGATTGCCCTTCAATACCAGGGAGACGTAGACAGGCATTTTCGCAATGATGTCATGAAAAATCTGGTGGACCTGTCTGCCATGATACTTCCGGAAGCTTTCCTTAAGAAATGGCTACTTGATGCAAACAAGGATGAATTAACCGAGGAACAGATTGACAAGGACTTCAATGGGTTTATCGATTCGTTTAAATGGCAGCTGATAGAGAATCACCTGATCAAAACCCATAACCTGCAGGTATCCCCCGACGAAATACGCGAACACCTGGATTCCTATTTCAGGGCACAGCTTAAACAATATGGTCAGGAAAATCCGGAGCAGGAAATGATAGATCAGTTTGTTAAGAACATCCTTGGCAAAGAAGATGAGATCAAAAAGGTATACGATCATCTTTACGATCAGAAACTGCTTGCCCTCTATAAGGAAACGCTCAAGTTGAAAGAAACCGAACTTACTATCGATGAATTTGTTAAATTAGTATCGGAAAAATACAACTCATGAGCGAGATAAAGGATTTTGAAAAATTTGCCACCAGGCATATGGGTGTAAGCAGCATGAGCCTGCACAAGTACACCTCAGTATACGGCAACTACATCAGCCCCACCATTATTGAGGAGCGTCAGCTGAACATTGCCACCATGGATGTTTTCAGCCGTTTGATGATGGACCGCATCATTTTCCTTGGTGTGCCCATCAATGATTATGTTGCCAACATCATCCAGGCACAACTTCTTTATATGGAATCTGTTGATGCCAGAAAAGACATTCAGATCTACCTGAATACCCCGGGTGGTTCTGTATATGCCGGATTGGGCATTTATGATACCATGCAGTATATTGCTCCCGATGTTGCCACTATTTGTACCGGAATTGCGGCCTCCATGGGTGCAGTTTTGTTATGTGCAGGGACAAAAGGCAAGAGAACGGCCCTGAAGCACAGCCGTATTCTCATTCATCAGCCTATGGGTGGGGCTGAAGGCCAGGCTTCCGATATCGAGATAACCGCCCGCGAAATCGGAAAACTAAAGAAAGAATTATACGAGATCATCGCCAGCCATTCCGGGCAAAGCTATGATAAAATCTGGGCCGATTCCGACCGGGATTATTGGATGACATCCGAAGAAGCCAGGGAATATGGAATGATCGACGAAGTGCTTATCTCCAATAAGAAGCCTGCGGGAGCGGAGAAATAAAGACCAAAGGCCATGGCCAGGGATACAAGGAAATGCTCTTTTTGCGGGAGGGAAGGCAAGAACACCGGGATGCTTATCTCCGGTGTTGAGGCGCATATCTGTGATCGCTGTGTAGAGCAGGCCGGCCTGATTGTAGCAGAGGAAAAAGCAGCCAAGGTTAAAAGCAGCATTCCCTCCTTTACCCTGTTTCGTCCTACGGAGATTAAAAGCTATCTTGATCAGTATGTGATTGGGCAGGATGATGCCAAGAAAGTACTCTCCGTGGCTGTATACAATCATTACAAACGGATTAACTACCAGCCCCGTTCCAATGGCAAAACCGAGGATGTGGAGATTGAAAAATCCAACATCATCATGGTGGGTGAAACGGGCACCGGAAAAACCCTGTTGGCCCGCACCATTGCACGGATGATGCAGGTGCCTTTCTGTATTGCCGATGCAACCGTGCTTACCGAAGCCGGATATGTGGGGGAAGATGTTGAGAGCATTCTTGCACGTTTGTTGCAGGTTGCTGACTATGATGTTCCTTCTGCCGAGAGGGGCATTGTTTTTATTGACGAAGTAGACAAGATAGCCCGTAAAAGCGACAATCCTTCCATTACCCGTGATGTATCCGGAGAAGGCGTTCAGCAGGCATTGCTGAAGCTGCTGGAGGGTGCCGTGGTTAACGTGCCCCCTCAGGGAGGCCGCAAGCATCCTGAGCAGAAGATGATACAGGTTAACACCCAAAATATTCTGTTTATATGCGGAGGTGCCTTTGATGGGATTGAAAAGCGTATCATGTCGCGCATGCATGCCAATGCCATAGGATATGGCAGCGCAAAGAACGGCAGAATTGATAAGGACAATGTATTGCAGTATATTGCACCACAGGACCTGAAAAGCTTTGGCCTGATTCCCGAACTGGTTGGCCGCATGCCGGTTCTTACCTATTTGAACCCCCTTGATCGCAAGACCTTAAGAGAAATTCTTAAAGAACCCAAAAATTCCCTGATCCGTCAGTACAAAAAACTCTTCGAAATGGATGGTGTAGACCTTCGCATTGGTGATGATGTGTTGGACTATATCGTTGATAAGGCGATTGAGTTCAGGTTGGGAGCCCGGGGCCTTCGCTCCATTTGCGAGCTGATCATGCTCGATGCCATGTTCGATATCCCATCGGAAAATTCCCGCAAAAAAACATTTGGCATTGATCTTGCATACGCAAGAGAGAGGGTTGAGAAAGCAGCCGACGGACGTCTTAAGGTTGCCTGATTGATTTTTGCATTTTTTTTGCACAATGAAACGCCTGTCAGGAATCGTTTCCTTTGTTTTTGTCATCCTGGCTGTGTCTTTATACGGCCAGGATTCCAGACCCATTATCCTTAGGGCCATTGTGGCAGACAAGGATACCATTCCGGTAATAGATCTGAAACCTTTTGTGGTTTTCTCCCCCAGGGTTTTTTCAAACAGGGCAGAGGAGCAGCGATATTACCGGCTGGTATACAATGTGAAAAAAGTATACCCTTATGCCAGTCTTGCCGGACGCAAACTGGAGGAATACAACCGTCAGATCATGGCGCAGCAGACAGATTTAAGGCGCAGAAGGCTGATCCGTGAAATCGAAAAGGAAATCCGCAATGAATATGAAGCAGAGCTCATGCGACTGACCCGTAGCCAGGGTCACATACTCATCAAGCTGATAGACCGGCAGACAAGACATACTTCATATGATATACTGAAGGATTACCGGGGTGGTGTTTCAGCAATATTCTGGCAGTCGCTTGGAAGGATTTTTGGCTACAACCTGCGCACCCAGTATGACCCGGAAGGGGAGGACCGGCAGATAGAGGAGATTGTGAAACTTATCGAAGCAGGCATTCTGTAAATGCCGTCATTTTCCCCTTCCCTGAATAATTATCAATGCAGTATAAATCAGGATTTTAAAGTCTACTGCCAGGGACATATTTTCCAGATACAGGAGGTCGTATTTTAATCTTTCTATCATCTGGTCTACATTCTCTGCGTAACCATATTTAACCTGTCCCCAGCTGGTAATTCCGGGCTTGATCTTTTGCAAAAGGGCATAATGTGGCGCCTTTTTTACTATCTGATCAATATAGTATTGTCTTTCCGGGCGTGGACCCACAAGTGACATATTCCCGATCAGAACATTGTAAAATTGTGGGATTTCATCCAGCCTTACCTTGCGCATAAACTTTCCAAAAGGAGTTATTCTTGGATCATCCTTGCAGGAGAGCTGGGGCCCGTCTTTTTCAGCATCAACCACCATAGACCTGAATTTGTGCATGGTGAATGGCTTTCCTCCCCTGCCGATTCTCTCATGGGCATAAAAAACCGGCCCATTGGAAGTCAGTTTAATGATGACAGCCGTAGCGAGAAAAACGGGTGAAAGGATTACAAGACTGAACAGGGAAGCAATGATGTCTATAAAGCGTTTGATGGATGTTTGCCAGGCAGGCATGAGTTCCGGCTGAATCTGAATCAGGGGGGCTCCGAAAATGGATGTCATTTTTACTGCACCGAGTAAGATGTCGTGCAACTCCGGAATCACCTTAACAATTACCTCAGACTTATAAAGATCCGTTAGTATCTGGTTGATGTTTTTATGCTCCCTGGATTCAATTGCCAGTATGGCTTCTTCTACCTCATATTGTTGAATAATCTCCTGCAGGTCCTTAAACCAGCCAAGGCGCGGCAGCTTATCTGCCAGCAGGTACTGATCGTAAACATTCACATGCACGAATCCGATGAGCCTGTTTCCTGAAGATTTTTTCTGGGATTCCAGTTCATGGTAAAGTTCCATGGCCTTCTTCTGACTGCCGATAATGATGGTATTGAATCCGATGATACGGTTGTGTATCTTACGGGCAATAATAGAGGCGTAGCTTAGGCGGAAGGTGGCTGTAAAGAAGAAGTGCAGGCATAAGAGGACAAGGAAACTCTCGTAGTATTCTCTGGAGGTCCTTACTTCCTGATCTAACAAAACAACAAAGAATATAACCAAAACGCCCAGCAATGTGGTAAATACGGTCTGTCCGAAAAGGCCCAGCCTCGACCTTCTGAATACAGATTTGTATGTTCCGCTCAGGTAGTAAAACAACAGCCAGAAAGCGGGAATTATGATCAGTCCCAGCAAAAGGTTCTGATCTATGAATAGCTCCTCTTTTAGCGTGGTTAACGCAAGGTTGTTGCTGGCTTTTCGGTAGGAAATAAACAACAGCCAGGCCAGGGTAGCGGCAATAAAGTCAAATACAATAAACCGGATAAGCTGGTTTCGTTGTCGCTTTTTCTCCATGCAGGCCCGATTAGTGATGATTCTATTACGCAGTGCAATCCCTGTGGGCCCGAATTAACGGGAAGGAATTTTGTATGTAAAACGCCTCACTCGCCTGCATATTGTATTCTTTTTGTATTTATTCAGGCGAGCATGAATCTGGTGTTGTCATCAATTTTTTCCATGATCTGGTAAGCCAGTTCAAGTGATTGATAACCATCCATGATGCTTACTATTGGCTCGGTATCCCTGACAATGGAGTCATGAAACATTTCCAGTT
>CAZFOI010000150.1:0-5149 GCA_964520605.1 uncultured Bacteroidales bacterium | reverse complement strand
CATGCAGCGGGAAGGCCGCGCCCCCCATGCCTGCAATGCCCGCCTCCTTGATGGTACATTACGATGTGCAGCTCATAGGTGGGATTCCCCTCCACCAGGGCAAGATTGCCGAGATGGCAACCGGTGAGGGTAAGACCCTGGTGGCCACCCTGCCGGTATACCTGAATGCCCTGCCCGGAAAAGGCGTTCATGTGGTTACGGTGAACGACTATCTGGCCAAGCGTGATGCCGAGTGGATGGGGATGCTGTTTGAGTTTCATGGACTCAGGGTAGACTGTATTGACAAGCATGAGCCGAATTCTCCTGAAAGACGCAATGCCTACCTGGCCGACATTACCTATGGCACCAACAACGAATTCGGCTTTGATTACCTGAGAGACAATATGACCCGCAATCCCGAGGAACTGGTTCAGAGAAAGCACAATTATGCCATAGTGGATGAGGTTGACTCGGTTTTGATAGACGATGCCCGTACCCCTTTGATCATTTCCGGTCCCACACCCCAGGGAGATAAGCATGAATTTCATGAACTCAAACCCAAGGTAGAGAAACTGGTAACAGCCCAAAGAAACCTGGTTACCACCCTGCTTGCAGACGCAAGAAAACTATTGATCCCCAAAGAGGGTGAACCTGATGAGAAAAAGGGCGGGGAACTCCTGCTTCGCTGCCACCGCGGATTGCCTAAAAACAAGGCATTGATCAAACTGCTCTCAGAACCCGGCATTAAGACCATACTCCAGAAAACGGAGAATTATTACATGCAGGAGCAGAGCAAGCACATGCATATCATAGACGATGAGCTGTTCTTTGTTATTGAGGAAAAAAACAATTCCATTGAGCTCACTGAAAAAGGCATCGACCTGATTACCAGTCAGACAGATGACCCGAATTTCTTTATTTTGCCCGATATCGGATCCGAACTGGCCGAGTTGGAAAAATCGGATCTGCCTCAGACCAAAAAGCTGGAGCATAAAAACGATCTGATGAATGACTTTTCGGTTAAAAGCGAGAGGATTCATACCATCAATCAATTGCTTAAGGCATACACCCTGTTCGAAAGAGATACCGAATATGTGATCATCGATAACAAGGTAAAGATCGTTGATGAGCAGACCGGCAGGATCATGGAAGGCAGAAGGTACTCAGATGGCTTGCATCAGGCCATTGAAGCCAAGGAAAATGTTCGCATCGAAGCTGCCACCCAGACCTACGCCACCATTACCCTGCAGAACTACTTCAGGATGTACGCCAAACTTGCCGGTATGACAGGTACTGCGGAAACGGAAGCAGGTGAATTCTGGGACATCTACAAGCTTGATGTGGTGGTTATTCCCACCAACCGCCCCATCATCCGAAAGGATATGGAAGACCTGGTTTTTAAAACGAAGCGGGAAAAGTACAATGCCGTTATTGATGAGATCAGTAATCTGGTTGATGCCGGTCGCCCGGTATTGGTGGGTACCACATCGGTAGAGATTTCCGAGGTGCTCAGCCGCATGCTTACCCTGAGAAAGATTAAGCATAACATATTGAATGCCAAGCAACATCAGCGCGAGGCCCAGATTGTACTGGAAGCCGGTCAGGCCGGTACGGTTACCATTGCCACGAACATGGCCGGTCGTGGTACCGACATCAAACTTGGCAAAGGCGTAAGGGAAGCGGGTGGTTTGGCCATTTTGGGTACGGAACGCCATGAGTCCCGCCGCGTTGACCGCCAGCTCAGGGGGCGTTCCGGACGTCAGGGCGACCCGGGTTCCTCCCAGTTCTTTGTGTCATTGGAAGACGATCTGATGCGGGTATTTGGTTCAGAGCGTATATCCCGCATTATGGACCGCCTGGGATTGAAAGAAGGAGAGGTTATTCAGCATTCCATGATCACCAAGTCTATTGAACGTGCCCAGAAGAAGGTGGAAGAGAACAACTTTGGTATTCGCAAACGCCTTCTGGAGTACGACGATGTCATGAACGCCCAGAGAGAAGTTATCTACCGCAAAAGACGCAACGCCCTGTTTGGGGAGCGACTGGCTGTGGATATTGCCAATACCATGTATGACACCTGCGACAACCTCATTGTGGAAGCCCAGGATCAGGGTGATTTTGAAAGTCTTTCATTTGATCTGATCCGCACTTTCGGGGTAGAAGCACCATTCAATGCAGAAGAATTCGCAGACAAAAAGGCCGAGCCTTTGGCAGAATCTCTATATGCGCATGTTACATCCAGTTACAGGCAAAAGAACCTGCGCATCGCAGAAAGTGCCTTCCCTGTTATCAAAGAGGTATACGAGAACGCCGTTCAGAAATATGAGAACATTGCCGTTCCCATCACAGATGGAATCAAGACGCTGAACGTGATTACCAATCTGAAAAAAGCCTATGATACCGAAGGG
Source organism: uncultured Bacteroidales bacterium (assembly GCA_964520605.1). Classification (GTDB taxonomy): domain Bacteria; phylum Bacteroidota; class Bacteroidia; order Bacteroidales; family UBA7960; genus CAZFOI01. Next base: position 2,762 of record CAZFOI010000150.1, on the reverse strand, counting down.
CGTGAGGTAGCCCTTGCTAGTGAGAAAAGCGTTACCCTGGCCATAATAGACAATGCCTGGAAAGAGCACCTCAGGGAGATGGATGACCTGAAACAATCTGTCCAGGGTGCTGCCTACGAGCAGAAAGACCCCTTGCTCATATACAAATTTGAGTCATTCGAGCTGTTTAAACGCATGGTGCAGAAGGTAAACAAGGAAATTATTTCCTTCCTGGTAAAAGCCCGTCTGCCCATTCAGGATGCTTCTCAGGTGCAACGTTCGGCCCGGCATGAACGCACAGACATGAGCAGGCTCAGTGCCGGACGCACGGAAGGACAACCCGGATCGGGACAGCGCAGGGCCGAACCGGTAAGGGTAGAAAAGAAAGTGGGCCGAAACGAGCCCTGTCCTTGCGGATCAGGGAAGAAATTCAAGCAATGCCACGGAAAATAGGATGTTAAAACCGCTGTTATGATTGTATCAGAAACCAAAATCAGGGTCAGGTATGCTGAGACAGACCAGATGGGTTTTGTTTATTACGGCAATTACCCCCAGTATTTTGAAGTTGGAAGGGCAGAGGCCATGCGGCAGATTGGCATGACTTACAAGGATATGGAAGAAAAGGGGATTGTAATGCCCATTGCCACCATGACCGTGAAATACATGAAACCGGCCAGGTATGATGATTTGCTTACCATTCGAACCATCGTAGGGTAGATGCCTGCCTCCCGAATGCGATTTTTGTATGAGATATACAATGAAAAAGGCGATCTGCTTAATACCGGAGAAACGGTGCTTGCCTTCCTGAAAAAAGAAAACGGAAGACCTTGTGCAGCGCCTGAATGGTTCACTGAAATACTCAGCAGTCACTTCAATAAAGATTAACAGCCGCACAAGTTTTTATAAACTGTCAGACATGAAAATTACCCTTGGAGAGAATCAAAAGGTAGCGGTAGACTACAAAGGTTTTCACATAGTAACAGATCAACCCGTATCGGCAGGAGGAGATGGGAGCGCACCTTCTCCCTTCGATCTGTTTCTGGCTTCTATTGGCGCGTGCGCCGGGTTTTACGTGAAATCATTTTGCCAGCAAAGAGGGCTCCCCCAGGAAGGCATCACCCTTGAACAAATCATGCACAGGGATCCTGAGACCAGAATGATTCATCGTGTGGAAATACTGATTCATCTGCCCGCTGAATTTCCGGCCAAATACCACGATTCGGTAATCAGGGCTGCAGAAGCCTGCACGGTTAAGAAACACATTGCCAAGGCTCCTGTATTTGAGCTTAAGACCGTAATCATTTCATAGTAACAATCTATGGCAGAAAACATTAAGACCCTGGTTCTGGGTGCCAGCACAAGCCCGTCCAGGTACAGTTACAAGGCCATCATGAAGCTCACTGAACATGGACACGATGTTGCGGCCATCGGACTCAGGGAGGGAGAAGTAGCAGGGGTTCCCATTACCAGAGAAATGGAGGCTTTTGAGAATATTCATACCGTTACCTTGTATCTGGGCCCTGCCAACCAGAAACAATACCTTAATTATATCATTGGATTGAAGCCTGAGCGTATTGTGTTTAATCCGGGCACCTATAATCCCGAGCTGGATAAAATGGCAGAAGCTGCCGGCATTGAAACCGTATCAGATTGCACCCTGGTAATGCTGGATCTTGGAGACTATTAATACACCATATCAATACAAAAACCTTATCATGGATACTTCCAATCTTGATTTCGATTCCAAACTGATTCATTCCGGTGCCGTAGACGATGCGTTTGGCAGCGCCACGGTTCCGATCTACCAGACATCCACTTTTCGTTTCAAAAGCGCTGAGCACGGTGCTGCCTGCTTCTCAGGCGAGGACAAAGGCTATATTTATACCCGCATCAACAACCCTACCATCGATGCCCTGGAGCGCCTTGTTGCCGATCTGGAGAATGGTTTCGGCGGAATAGCCTGCAGTTCCGGTATGGGTGCCGTGAACACCATTTATATGGGATTATTGAAGCAGGGCGATCATATGGTGAGTTCTGCTGCGATTTATGGCCCGTCCAGAACCATCATGGAAGGGCAGTACAGTAAGTTTGGTATTAAATCTACCTATGTTGATACAAGCGATATTAACAATATTGTTAAGGCCATCAGACCCGATACCAAATTGATTTTTATAGAAACACCGGCCAATCCGACCATGGATATTACCGATCTGGAAGCGGTGGCCGCCATTGCACGGGAAAAGGGCATCATTACCGTGGCAGACAATACATTCTGTAGTCCGTATTTGCAGCGCCCCCTGGATTTTGGATTCGATGTGGTATTTCACTCCATCACCAAGTTTTTAAATGGCCATGCAGATGTGGTAGGGGGCATTATTGTAACACGTGAAAAGGAGCTTTACAACCTGCTCAGACCGGTAATGATAAACCTGGGTTGCAATATGGACCCCCACCAGGCCTATCTGGTAATTCGTGGCCTTAAGACACTATCTCTAAGGGTAGAAAAAGCCCAGCAAAATGCCATGAAGGTGGCCCGCTTTCTGGAAAACCATCCGGCAGTGGCCTGGGTGAAATATCCCGGGCTGGAATCTCATCCCCAGTTTGCCCTGGCCGAAAGGCAGATGAAAGGACCGGGAGCCATGATCAGTTTTGAACTAAAAGGGGGCCTTGAGGCAGGCAAAAAACTTATGAATCACGTGAAAATGTGCCTTTTGGCCGTTTCACTTGGCGGAGTGGAATCGCTGATTAAGCACCCTGCATTCATGACAACTTCCAAGGTATGG
>CAZFOI010000149.1:0-5181 GCA_964520605.1 uncultured Bacteroidales bacterium | reverse complement strand
AAAGCAAGAGAATGGCACAGGACATATAAAGGACTCCCGGAAATACAGACATCATAAGCTTAATACCTGTTATGGCTGAAGCCGTTTGCTCTATGTTAGGAACAAACTTATAAATGGCAAGCAACCAGCCTGCCAGGGCTCCCCCGATACCCCAGCCTGCTTTCTGGGCAAAGGTGGCAGCAGAAAACACAAGTCCTGTAGCCCTTCGTCCAAATTTCCATTCCGAATAATCTGCCGTATCCGCAAGCATGGTCCATAATAAAGGAACGGCCGGAGCATATGAGAATTTGGCCAGAATATTCAAAATATATATGCTGTATACATTGTCACTTCCGGGCAGAAACAACAAAACGAAAAACATACCCGAGATAAGCGAGCTGGCGATATATACTTCGCGCTTGCCAAAACGCTTTGCCAGGGGCTTTGAAAAGGGTATGCCCAGGATCAGCGCCAGGGTGCCCACCACGTTAAACAGCTGCACGCTCTGCTCATTGCCTATGTAATACTTAAAATAATAAGCAATGGAAAGGTTTTGAATGGCGAACATCACAAAGGAAATTATTCCCACAAAAAACAGGACTACCCAAGGGCGATTCCTAAACAGGTTTTTAATATCCTGTTTGAGATTTTTCTGCTGTGCCGGAGGAGGGCTTACCCTTTCTTTGGTCGTTTTGAAGGTGATCATAAACAAGACAAAGCTCAGTGCAGCAAAAAGCATAAGGGTAATCTGGTACCCCCTGGCCATATTGCCTTTACCAAAATGGCTGGCCAAATAAAGGGCAGTGCCTGTTACAATAAACTGTCCGGCGAATGCGAAAATGAAACGATAGGAATTCAGTCCGGCCCTTTCGTATGTGCTGGGTGTCATCACTGCCCCCAAAGATGAGTAAGGCAGGTTAATGGCCGTAAAGACCGTCATAAGCAACAGATAAGTTATGCCTGCATAGAGAACCTTCCCATTGGGGCCAAGCTCAGGCGTAGAGAAGGCAAGCACGGCAATTACACTATAGGGCAGCGCCATCCAAAGTATATAAGGGCGAAACTTTCCCCACCGGGTATTGGTCCTGTCTGCAATGATGCCCATCAATGGATCGCTTACCATATCCCAAAAGCGGGCAATCAGCATGATGGTTCCAGCCGCTGCTGCAGATATTCCGAATGTATCTGTATAGAAAATCAGGATCCAAAAGCCTACCATATCCCATACAAAGTGAGATGCGGTATCACCCAATCCATAGCCAATCTTTTCTCTTAATGAAAGTTTTGCACCATTGATGTTCATCGCTCCCGTGTTATTGAATATTCCATTCTCAGGATTACAGCGCAATCATTACCTCCAGGCGATCAATCTCTCCTGTGCGATCAAAAATCCTTCGGCTAATGTCTTTTCCAAGCATCAACCCGCCAAATTCATTCATGTTTCCATCTGCATAGACTACCCGAATGCTTGGCGTATCGCCCAGAGTATACACTACCGGAACCTGGCAAACGGTAAAACCAAGCTGATCCTTAACTAAGCGTATTTTTAGAAGCTCGCCATCTAGCCTGCAATAGGTAAATTCCTGTTCCCCTGCCAGAAACTCTGCTTTTCGCAAAAGGCAGGGATTAAAGCCTAAGCGACCATCAGAAACAGTGATTCCCAGTGCACCAAATCTGGAAAGTATGTCTTCCTTAACCTGTCCTGTCATGCCAGGTTGTTGCGCCCCCTTGTGCTTTGGGGTATGGGAATAGGGATCTGTTGGAAAAGCACCATACTGCAAGGGCGATTTGTGAACTCCAATGCCGGCTTCAATTTCATGGTAATGATCCCTGAGTCTTTGAATCACATCTGTATCTTCACGCCTTTCAACAGCAAGCAGTGTACATTCCTGAACCGCAAGCAAAAGTTTTGATACCATATGCCAGTAAATAGACCCAAGGCCCTCATAGGCGAAGAATGTGCCGGAACGTCCGGTAAAGGCTTTGTGGTTGAACACCTTTTCAAATGAATCCAGCACCCGATTCCGTTCATTTTTAAGGAGTTTACCGTATTTTTCATCGGGCAGGTTATTCAATGCCACTTCCAGATCCATTGCATTTTTAAGGTTGCCATTAAAGTGATAGCCGCCAAGAACATCCCTCTCAATGATATCCTTATTTCCATCAGCAATCAATGCACTAAAAAGTGCTGAAGACTCAACTGCCTCTTCAGAGACCATATTTTTAGCCAAAAAGCCGGGAAGGTCTTTATCCGGGTAAAGAATAAAACTGTATTGATCCTGGCGAAAAAGCCTGCTTGCCCTTAATGCATCCATTACCCTTAATGCAGCTGCAGCATCAAGACATCCGGAGTTCAACACAGCAACCTGACCTTCAAGCATTTCATCAAGATGAGACACAGCAACCCCGTTCTCGGTTATTTCTATAAGATTGTAGGCATGATACAGATTGTCATGCCTTTGATTGGCATGGATTGAATGCTTAATAAATTCCAGACACAGGGAAACAAAGGTCTTAAGACCCCCAATGGAGGTCATCGTTTTTCTACCTGTAAAGCCGTTGCTGTAAATCTGCTGGCGATATTCGGATGCCGCCATGCCCATTCTGTCCATGAAGGCCTTTCTGTCTTTATCTGTAATGTTTGCAGACAAAAGGGGGCTAAAGTCACTCAGGGTTTGTTTTACATTGTGGTAAAACCAGGATAATTCTTCCGACAAAGGGACATTCTCATTTTCTGAAGCTTCAATGGTGGAATTGAAAAAGCGAAAAAACCGATACAGATGGTATAGTGTTACCATTGATACGCCATTGCCTACCAGTGCGTTGTTTGCATCATTCCATTCAGGTCTTTGCGTATTTAACCAAATGCCGGCTTCGGGAACCAGATTGGATATTTTTGCCAAGACCGAAACCAGGATCTTTTCCATGAAATTGACCCGGTAGATATCTTCCCCGTCCAGCTTCAGGAGGGCACCATCAGCGCCGATCTCATCAATATTTTTTCGTATTGCCGCATCCCATTTGTGATCGAAAGCAACAGTATCCCTGGGGTTCTTCAGAATCTGATCATACGGTTTAATAACATACGGAATGGCCGCATATACAAACCAATCCCGGTTCATATAAGTTGTTAATTTTCCGGGTTGATGCTTTTCTATAATCTCAAGAAATTTCAGCAGATAAATTATCTGATGGTCTCCCCAGTAGCCTATATAGGACCAAGGATTGTCGTGCTCAATAATTTCCCAGTCGAATCCATCTTTGGTTACCCGGTAAGGATTGTATCCATCAAAAGTGGATGCATTCATGAACTTAAAGATCATCCCTTCAATAAATCCGGGATAGGAATGGGCCAATGCCTCCCAATTCTGAAACAGATCCCGCCAGTTCCCCTCATAGTCGAGTATTTCTGAGCCATCTGCTTCATCCTGGATGTTGATATTAAAATAGTTCCAGGGACGGCTGGGATCCCCATGTCTTCGACTGAATTTGATGGGCAGATACTCTGTGGCAAGCCTGATAAGGTCGGCATCAGGAGTGCTCTGCACCAAGGCCAGGAGCTGCGGCCGGCTGAACGCATGATCCAGGCTGTTCAGAAAATCATGATTGCGCTCAAATACCGTTTTATTCGCTTTGAAAATATATCGGACAAAATCATCTCTTGTAATCAGGTAATGATTGTTCACAACACCCCCTCGCATGATGTTGAACAAAACATTGGAAAAATGGCGGGCATTATTGAAAGCATCAGCAGAAAACAGCAATCCGTCAGCGCCTGCAACCAATTGCATCAGGTGTTTAGTGCCTGCGTCAATATCCTGCTCGATCAGGCTGCTTAGCGCCTGCTCTTCTTTAATGGTTTTGCAAAGGCCGATTACCGCAGAATGATTTAGATTAACATCGGCAATGATTTTCCATTTTTTTTCTGATTTGGCCGGGAGTTCCATTCCTGAACACACGAAATATGCCCCACGCTCTCCTTTTACATCACATTCCTCAATTATCTTCTGTCCCTTTCTGAAGCGGTTCAGTTGCAGGGATGACAAAAGGTGTATTTTATTTTCCAATCCCAGTGACCAGACAACATTGGCCTTTAATGCTTCGCTGGGCTCCGCCCTGTCTACAATTATGGCACTAAGTGAAAATATTCCCAGGCCCGAGGATGGTTCCAGCTCATTTCTCTTGTATGCATCAACCAGGTTACTGGCAGATCGTTGCAAGCCACTTGGAACACCATAGGGCAGAATATTTTGGAGGCCGTCCAGAATGTTAATTTCCTGAGGTGCATCTGACAGGTTGGTTAGCCAGACGTTTCTTACAAAACCAAAAATTCTTGAAGAACTCCATTGGTACCTGAATTGCAGTTGCAGATCATGATTGATTTCTTCAAAAATTATTTTATTCCCGTAAATGCTTTTATAAAGATTCCTGCTAATAGAATACTTACCCGTAAATTTATCAGAAAAAGGTTCCCATATATTAATGCCGCCCTTTGACCTTAGCTTCAAGACGGTTTTACTTCCCGTAACATCTGCTGACTCCGCAATTATGTCATCCGTGTAATATGGAAACAATGCATATTCCGGGTTTTTGCGGCCTGCGGAAAGTCCCCCGTTGCTAGAAATAAACAACCAGTGATTGGAGTCACTTACCACGCTCATGAAAAATGGGCGCATGACATCGTGGTTTGAAATTCTGAAGTATTTCTCGTTTCCAACTTCAACCAAATCCAAATCAACCACTTTGCACTCTCTTTTAGTTTTTTTACCTGTATGGGCCTTCTTCATAGGGTTTGGTTCTAACAATTTTCCATAATATTCAGAATTCCCCTTAAGTGGCCTAAGGCACATAAAAGGGGATATTTGCCGTAGCAACGTTATGGTAGCCATCGGCCACATAAACAAAAATCCTATATGGCCCGCTGATTGAAGGGGCATTGAATACTATTCCCGTTTGGCTAACCGAAACAATCAATCCATCGATGGTTCTGGGTCTTTTTTCATAGTCGCCCCCATCACTAAGCTCCTTTGGTTCCGGCAGGATTTCAGCCCTCACGTTTAAAGCGGATATATCGTGATACTCAACCAGGAATTGGGCAGTATACTCCTGATCATTTGTCAATCGAACATTGTCGAATCTTCCGCCCTTATCTTCAATGGTAAAATCAATCATTTTTGGCCCCCTGTGTTCAGGCCACTTCCC